>CAKRQP010000010.1:0-34618 GCA_934393555.1 uncultured Lachnospiraceae bacterium | reverse complement strand
CTGCTGATGCGTTTCTATGATGTGAACAGCGGATCTATTAAAGTGGATGGTCACGATGTGAGAGATTTCAACCGGGCGGATCTGCGGGAATTGTTTGGCATGGTTCTTCAGGATACCTGGCTTTTCAACGGTACGATTATGGAAAATATCCGATATGGAAAACTGGATGCCACGGATGAGGAAGTCATCGAGGCAGCAAAGGCGGCTCATGCAGACAGCTTTATCCGGACGCTTCCCGGTGGTTATCAGATGGTCCTGAATGAAGAGACCAGCAACATTTCGCAGGGACAGAAGCAGCTTCTGACCATTGCGCGTGCAATCCTTGCAGATAATCCGATCCTGATCCTGGATGAGGCGACCAGTTCCGTAGATACCCGAACGGAGATCCGGATCCAGAAGGCGATGGATCATCTGATGAAGGGCAGAACCAGTTTTGTTATCGCACATCGTCTTTCCACCATTCGTGATGCAGACCTGATCCTTGTTCTGAAAGATGGAAATATCATTGAACAGGGCAGTCATGAAGAACTGATGGCAAAGAAAGGCTTTTACGCAGATCTTTACAACAGCCAGTTTGCAAAAACGGCATAAAAAGAAGGCATTTCCAACCGGTGTAAAAACCGGAAGGAAATGCCTTTTTATGCGTATCTTCAGGCCAGCGGAGCGCAGGCGTTTTTCAGCCATGCTTTCTCGCTGTCGGTAAGCTGAGGAGCAAGTGTTTCATAAACGGTGGCGTGATACTCGTTCAGCCAGGAAAGCTCTGTTGGAGAAAGCTTTTTCGGATCGATGGCTTTCTTGTCGATCGGGCAGTAGGTGATGGGCTCAAAACAGCAGAATTTTCCGTATTCTGTTTCCATGGCCTCTTTGCAGAGAAGCTCATTTTCAATACGGATACCGATTTTGTCGGTTTCGTAAATGCCGGGCTCATCTGTGACAGTCATGCCGGGAACGAAAGGAACCTGAGATCTGCCGTTGAGGGACTGCGGACCTTCATGGACGGTTCCGACAAAGCCGACGCCGTGACCGGTACCGCAGCGGTAGTCCAGTCCTCTTTCCCAGAAGGGCTCGCGGGCAGCCAGATCCAGAGCGATGCCGGGCATTTTCTCCTTGAATACAAGCTTTGCCATGTCGATATGGGAGCGGAGCACCAGAGTAAAGTAATCCTTTTCCTCTTCCGTCGGTTCACCAAGGGCATACGTACGGGTGATATCCGTTGTGCCCTCCAGATAATGACCGCCGCAGTCTACCAGGAGAAAGCCTTCCGGTTTGAGTACGGCACAGTTTTCGGGAGTGGGATGGTAATGCATCATGGCTGCATTGGGACCGTAAGCGGCAATGGTTCCAAAGGATTCTCCAAGGGAATGTTCCTGCTCCAGACGGTAATGGCGCATCATGGCATCCACATCACACTCGGTCACGGTTTCTTTTCTTGCCATACGCCCTTCCAGATCGATAGCAAAACGAACCATTGCAACACCGTCCTTGATATGGGCAAGCTTCAGATTTTTGATCTCTGCCTCGCTCTTGACACCCTTCAGATAAACGACCGGCTCCTTGCCTTCCTTGACGGTGATGCAGGAATTCTCTTCCATAGCCTGGTAAAGTGCGTAGCTGAGAGAGGTTTTCTCGATGATGAAGGTTACCGGAGTATGGATGGCGCGAATTGCGGCCACAGCATCCTCGTAGGGGGCGAATACAAAGCCTTCTTTTTCCAGATAGGACTGTGCCTCCATGGGAACCCGTTCTTTGTTGATAAAAATGGTGGCGCTGTCCGGAAGCACCAGGGTAAAGCAAAGGGCGAAGGGTGTGAACAGGATATCATCTGCGCGGAGATTTAAAAGCCATGCGGAGCTTTCCAGTCTGGTGGCAAGATAAGCGTTGGCACCTTCTTTTTTCAGGCTTTCACGGACATCGGCAAGCTTTTCGGAAGGTGTTTTGCCGGCATAGGCAGCATCCAGGATCCATGCTTTTGTAGCGGGAGCGGCAGGACGGTCCTCTGTCCAGACAGGAGAGATCAGATCCATATTTTTTAAGGAGATCTTTTTGTCGTCAAAAGCCTTTTTCAGCTCTTCGGCAAAGGAGGTGCTGGTGATCACACCGTCGATCCCCATGCTTCCTTCTTCCGGAAGCTCGTCAGCCAGCCATTTTTCAACCGTGGGAACACCCGGCTCGCCCATCTTCATGAGTACAATGCCGCTGCCTTCAATCTGATGCTCTGCCTGGATGAAATAACGGCCGTCTGCCCAGAGAGCCGCTTTTTTGGAGGTGACAGCCAGCGTACCTGCAGAACCGTTAAAGCCGGAGAACCAGCTTCTGGCGGTATAATGATCCGGAAGATATTCGCTCATATGCGGATCTGAGGAAGGAATGAGATATCCGTCGACTCCTTCTTTTTTCATCAGGGCCTGAAGAGCCTGGATCTTTTCTTTTGCTTTCATGATACAATAACCTCTTTTCTGTATAGTGAAATCTTTGAATTGCTTTGCTGCCGTGCGGCGGACGCAATTCATATTTATGTTGAGAGAACCCTTGCTCCGGGTCTCGGAACATTTGATGTCAGATGGCTGCTGTTTCGTTTTTTCTGAAAGCAGCCTCTCTTCGTTCCAGATGTCTTCGGAACACCAGCAGAAAAACGATGGTGGAGACGGTGGAAGCTGTGAGATCTGCGATCGGCTGGGCATAAAATACGGCCGTGGCTTCTTTGCGGATCAGTGGCAGGAGAAAGACCAGAAGCACATAAAAACTTTTTCGGAACAGAGAGAGAGACAGTGCTGTTTTGGTCCGCTCCATGGCAGTAAGGCCGTCCACCAGTACATACTGGAGACTCAAAGGAATGATGGCAAGGGTGAAAACGCCGATGCCCCAGACGGAAAGCCGGGAAATCTCCGCATTAGAGGTAAAGAGGCGGATGAAATGTACCGGCAGAAAGCGGGTCACGATAAACATAAAAGTGGTAAAGCCAAAGCACAGAAGCAGACTGTATTTTTCCGCGTCCCGGACCCTGCGGGTATCTGCGGCACCGTAGTTAAAGCTGATCAAAGCCTGCGTGCCGCCGCTGATCCCCAGCATGGGAGAAGTGATGAGCAGCATATAGCTCTGAACAATGGTTGCGGTGGTGATCAGAAAATCACCCTGGTTTCCGCCGTATTTCTGCAGAACGGTGTTGGTGGCGATGAGAAGTACATTGTCTGAGGCCAGGATCAGGAACGGAGACAGACCGATCGAGAGGATCTTTCCGATGACCTTCAGGTTATACTGGCCGAAACTGATACCGATGGGAACCTTTTTGGAAAAGCTCAGGAAAGCCAGGGCAAAGCTGCAGGAAAGAAACTGGGAGATCACCGTGGCTACGGCAGCTCCTGCAATTCCAAGATCCAGGCCGAAAATGAACACCGGATCCAGAATGATATTGCAGATGGTTCCGATGAGTACCGTGGTCATGCCGATAACCGGGAAGCCCTGACAGTTGATGAAATAGTTCAGTCCTACGGCCATAAGGGCAAAAAAAGTACCCATGGTATAAATGGTAAGATAGGTATTGGCATAGGCAAAGGTCTGCTCACTGGCGCCGAACCAGCGGAGCAGCTGCCCCTTTATTATAAGAAAGAGTACGGTAAGGACAGCAGAAAAAAGGGTCAGCAGAAGCAGCGAGTTGGACAGGATCTGTTTGGCTTTTTTCGTGTTGCCTTCTCCCATACGGATGGACATCTGGATGGAACCTCCCAGGCCTACCAGTGTGCCAAAGGAAGAAAGGAGGGTAACAATAGGACCGCAGACTCCTGCTCCAGCCAGAGCCAGATCTCCGTAGCCCTGGATGTGTCCGATATACATACGGTCGATGATGCTGTAGAGTACGTTTACAAACTGGGCAACCATAGTAGGAATGGCCAGCTTCAGTACCAGGGAAGGAACGCTGTCCCGTCCGAGGTCATTTCCTGTTTTCATACAAGGATCCTTCTTTCTGTTCATGTAAAAATACCGGATGATTATGCAAAGACTGTGTTATGCGGTACAAAGTCTTTTTTAACCGGCATCCTCACTATATCAGAAAAAGAAGAGAAATTCAATGGTTATCCACTTGACAATTTTCCTTTAAGATGGTAAAGTAGTGTCAAGTTGATAGACGAAAATGCGAAGAAGAGGAATAGTACGTTCTTGCCAGAGCACAGAGAGCTGCCGGTTGGTGGAAGGCAGCGGAAGAGAAGAACGGAACTCGCCTCGGAGCGGCTGCCCCAAATTTTCTTTATGAAAAAAGTAGACGCAGACGGATTCCCCGGCCGTTATACGGGCAGGATATAAAGACAGCAGAGTTGTCTCGTATCTGATGAGTGCATGGAGATCTTCCATGAAAAAGAGTGGTACCGCGTAAGGCAGAAGTCTTTCGTCTCTGATAAATAGAGATGGAAGGCTTTTTTTTATTGGTCGAAGTCCGGTTTCCGGACTTTGCTATCTCGTCGACAACCATAAGAAAACACAAGAGATCAGTAAGGAGAATGAAGAAATGGGAATGAAAAATGTTGAAAAGTATACCCGCCAGTATTTTATGCCGCCGGTTTCCTGCATAGACTGGACCCGGAAAGATCATATCGAAAAAGCACCGATCTGGTGCAGCGTAGATTTAAGAGATGGAAACCAGGCTCTTATCGTACCGATGTCTCTGGAACAGAAACTGGAATTTTTCAAACTCCTGGTTCGTCTTGGTTTCAAAGAGATCGAAGTAGGTTTCCCGGCAGCTTCTGAGACGGAATATCTGTTTTTAAGAACACTGATCGAGAAAAATATGATTCCGGACGATGTGACCATCCAGGTACTGACACAGGCCAGAGAGCACATCATCCGAAAGACTTTCGAGGCTCTGGAGGGCGTGAAAAAGGCAGTCGTCCACGTATACAACTCCACTTCCGTGGCACAGAGGGAGCAGGTATTCAAAAAATCAAAAGAAGAGATCCTGAAGATCGCTGTGGACGGAGCAGAGCTTCTGAAAAAGCTTACGGAGGAGTCCGGCGGAAATTATTCCTTTGAATACAGTCCGGAGAGCTTTACCGGTACCGAGATGGAATATGCCCTGGAGGTCTGCAATGCCGTTCTGGATGTATGGCAGCCCACCCCGGATCATAAAGTCATCATCAACCTTCCGAGTACGGTGGAACATTCCATGCCCCACGTTTATGCAAGCCAGGTGGAGTATATGAGTAAGAACCTGAAATACAGAGACAATGTGATCGTTTCTCTTCATCCGCATAATGACCGCGGCTGCGGCATCAGCGATGCGGAGATGGGAATGCTTGCCGGGGCAGACCGTATTGAAGGAACTCTTTTCGGAAACGGAGAGCGTACCGGAAATGTAGATATCGTAACACTGGCTATGAATATGTATTCCCAGGGCGTGGATCCGGGGCTGGATTTTTCTGATATGCCGAAGATCTGTGCAGAATATGAGGAGTATACGGGCATGAATATCGATATGAGAAGCCCCTACAGCGGTTCTCTGGTATTTGCAGCCTTCTCCGGTTCTCATCAGGATGCGATCGCCAAGGGTATGAAGATCTGGGAGGAGCATGAGCATGCCGGAAAATGGACCGTTCCTTATCTGCCGCTGGATCCGAAGGATATCGGAAGAGAGTACGAGGCAGATGTGATCCGGATCAACAGCCAGTCCGGTAAGGGCGGTATCGGTTATATTCTGGAGCAGAACTTTGGTCTGAATCTGCCGGCCAAGATGCGTGAGGCAATGGGCTATGCGACCAAGGATGTTTCCGATCATATGCATAAGGAACTCAAACCTTCTGAAATCTTTGAGATCTTCAAGAAGAAATTTGAAGGTGTCACCAGCCCGTTCCAGGTAACAGAAGCACACTTCAAGCAGCATAACGGTATCATTGCAGAGATCCATGTACTGCAGAATGGTGTGGAGAAGGTAGCGATCGCATCCGGAAACGGTCGTCTGGATGCAGTCAGCAATGCATTGAAAAAACAGTTCCGTCTGGAATATAATCTGCAGACCTATCAGGAGCATGCATTGGAGAAAAGCTCCAGCTCCCGTGCCATCGCTTACGTGGGAATCACAGACAAGGATGGAAAGGATTTCTGGGGAGCAGGAGTGAACCAGGATATCATCGTAGCCTCCATTGATGCCCTGGTGACAGCCATCAACAACATGCTGAATGCAGAATAAGCAGTCCCTGCTTTTAAGTGCGCAGAGCACTGAGCGATGGGTATTTATATAGAAGAAACAGCTTCGGACCGCCGGTGAAAGCCGGCGGTTTTTCTGTCCTGTGATGAAAAATGTGTCTTTGATACACGAACAAAAAGGAGGAAAACAGAAGCAGAATTCTTACCTGAAATACAAAATCTGACATAATATTTCAAAAATATTACAATCCATATTTTATACGTAACAAACACTTTGAAAGCTTGAAAACCGCGGAAATAAAGGAAAAAGTCGATGAAAGTCGATTTTTATCTTTGGGAAAATTGCTGTTTTTAAAAAATAAGGATAGTCAGAATCAATGAAAAATCAAGTAAAAACAAAATGAAAAATAGAATAAGTGCATAAAAACAGGGGAAAGTGAAAAAATGCGTTCGAAATATGTTACAAAAATATGAAATACCGCTTGACACGCACAGATTTTTTCTCTATAATCTGGAATATCAAAAAAAGGAGTCCCGTACGGAATCCTTTCTATTGAAAAATACATGGAGGAAGAGGCTATGATGAGATGGATTTGTGCACTGCTTCAACGATTGACATACTTGTTTATGTGCACACTCGTCCGCGCTGTAAGTATGACGAAACGCCGTTACCGGGAGTGTGCGGTACTCGTTTCTTTTGGCGTGGTGCTGGCCATAGTGGTATTCTGTGCCGGCAATTTCTCCGGGGGAGGTAAGAACAGGGTTTATGCAGTACAGAGTTCGGTTCAGGAAGAGGATGCGGAGGCAGATTCTTCTTCTGATGTGAAGGCCGGACTCATGGGGATCGTTGACAGTGTGGGCTGTATGGAGACATACGCCAGAGAAGTTTCTTCCGTCAGCGTCCAGAATGGTTATGAGAACACTCTTGTAGGAACATCGCATGTGGAAAAAGGCGCGCTGAACCGCCAGAAGATGGCCGGGCAGCTGAAGAAGGTCAGCGGAGTCGGCTATTACGGACTTATGGAGATCCGGAACAACCAGATGCCGAAGCAGGATTATGATGCGCTTCTTCGGATCGTGGAGGCGGAAGCTACAGGAGGCGACTTAAAGAGCAAAGTTCTCATTGCCAATGTAGTCCTGAACCGGGTGAAGGATGAACGTTTCCCGGACAGTATCTATGATGTGGTCTTTCAGTATGCCGGAGGATCGGCGCAGTTTTCGCCTGTAGCAGACGGGCGGATCTACAGTGTGGAGATCACGGATGATACCATTCAGGCCGTAGACCAGGCCCTGGAAGGGGAGGATTATTCCCAGGGCGCTCTCTTTTTCATGGCTCGTCAGAGTTCCGACAGCAGCAGCGTGGAATGGTTTGACAGTAAATTAAAGCTTCTGTTTTCTTATGGCGGTCATGAGTATTTTACATTTGATAAGGGATCAGAAAGTACGGAGCAGTAAACGTACCGGGAGGCCGGACAGGAGAAATATCCTGTCCGGTTTTTCTATGGCGTACAAAAATACGTCCACGAAAGATTTTTTGTTGTACAACCGGAAAAAGTATGTTATAGTAGGTGACAGCGATAAAGTAACGCGCGAAAGAGTGCGGTCGGAAGAGGAGAGAATGAGATGGAACTTTTCTATAGCAGTACAAGAGACAAGGCAGAGAAGGTGACGGCGTCCCAGGCTATCTTACAGGGTCTGGCTCAGGATGGAGGGTTGTTTGTTCCTTCTTATATCCCGGCACTTTCTGTGGATATGGATGTTTTAAAGGATATGAGCTATCAGGAGACCGCTTATGAGGTCATGAGCCGTTTTCTGACAGATTTTTCAGAGAAAGAGCTGAAGGACTGTATTGCAGCAGCCTATGATGAGAAGTTTGATACGAAAGAGATCGCCCCTTTGAAGAAAGCGGGAGAAGCTTATTATCTGGAACTCTTCCATGGTGCAACCATTGCATTTAAAGATATGGCACTTTCTATTTTGCCGCATCTGATGACTACGGCAGCGAAGAAAAATCAGGCCAGCGGAGAGATCGTGATCCTTACCGCTACTTCTGGTGATACCGGAAAGGCTGCTCTTGCCGGGTTTGCGGATGTACCGGGAACCAGGATCATCGTTTTTTATCCGAAGAACGGTGTGAGCCCCATTCAGGAAAAACAGATGGTGACCCAGAAGGGAGCCAATACCTATGTGGTGGGTATTCACGGAAACTTTGATGATGCCCAGACAGGAGTGAAGAAGCTTTTCGGTGACAGGGAACTGAACGAGGAGCTGAAAGAGGCGGGCTTCCGTTTTTCTTCTGCAAACTCCATCAATATCGGCCGTCTGGTTCCTCAGATCGTTTATTATGTATATGCTTACGCAAAGCTTTACGGAGCCGGAGTCCTGAAAAAGGGCGAGCCTATGAATGTGGTAGTGCCGACCGGAAACTTCGGAAATATCCTGGCGGCTTATTATGCGAAAGAGATGGGAGTACCCATCGGGAAACTCATCTGTGCCTCCAATGAGAATAAGGTCCTTTACGATTTCTTCCGTACGGGCTCTTATGACAGAAACAGGGAGTTTGTGCTGACCACTTCTCCTTCCATGGATATCCTGATCTCCAGCAATCTGGAGCGGCTGATCTATAAGATCGCCGGAGCGGATGATGTGAAGGATGCCGCATTTATGAAAGAGCTTTCAGAAAAGGGCACTTATACGATCACACCGCAGATGAAAGAAAAGCTGGCTGATTTTTATGGCAATTATGCTTCAGAGGGAGAGACTGCGGCTGAGATCGCACGGCTCTACAAAGAGGCGGATTACGTTATCGATACCCATACGGCAGTGGCTTCTGCAGTTTACCGGAAATACCGGAAGGAGACCGGCGATGAGCATGTGACCGTGATCGCTTCCACCGCAAGCCCCTACAAATTCGCAAGAAGTGTCATGGATGCCATTGATGAGAAGTACGATGCAATGGATGATTTCCGCCTTGTAGATGAGCTTTCAGTCCTTTCCAAAACCGCTGTTCCAAAGGCTGTGGAAGAGCTTCGTACGGCTCCGGTCCTTCATGATACGGTGGTGGAAAAGGACGAGATGAAGGCCATCGTGAAAAAGATCCTGAATTTTTAGTTGCATTTGAACACAGTCTGGGGTATACTAAGGTATATCCTGAGATGTGCGATAATCCTATTATTTTGAACCTACATTTTTTTGTCATGGGATTCCTATATTGGTCTTTTGATGTCATGCCGTCATAATGGAACGGAAGACAGAGATCGTACCTGCGGTTGCCCCCCTAGCTCTGCTAGGACTCAAAATACGGGAAACGGCATTTTGGGATATTTTAAAGAATTTACACCGCATGAGGCAGAATGCCTTGTGCGGTTTTTCATATTCTGATGTACATATTTCGGAAAATATGGTAAAATAGAAAGGATTTATAAGCATTTATAACCATTTATTTGTACTGGAAGGATTTCTGGAATTTACATCTGAGAAAGGGGATTTTTCGGCTATGGGAATGACAAAAAGCGTATTTGGAAAGACTTCAAATGGAGAAGTGGTACATCTGGTCACTGTCTCCAATGAGAAAGGGATGTCCATGGAGGTTCTGGATTACGGTGCCACTCTGGTGAGTGTCAATGTGCCGGATAAGGACGGACATACAGAAGATGTGGCACTGGGCTATGATGATGTGCTGGATTATGAGAAAGGGAACGCATATCTCGGAGCCAGCATCGGAAGATGCGGAAACCGCGTGGATCATGCAGAATTTTCCATCAATGGGAAAGAGTACTTTATGGAGAAAAATGAAGGGGAGAATGTCTGCCACAGTGGTCCCAGATGCTACAGCCGCCGGATGTGGGATATGGAGCTTCTGGAAGAGGAGAACAGTGTGCGCTTCCATCTCGTAAGCCCGAATATGGATCAGGGCTTTCCCGGAACCTTTGAAGTGACCGTGACCTATACTCTGACAGAGGAAAATGAACTGAAGATCCATTATCACGGTACCTGTGATCAGGATTCCATGGTGAATATGACAAACCACAGTTATTTCAACCTTCACGGGCAGGACAGCGGAAAGCTTGTGGAAGATCATCTGGTATGGATCGATGCGGACAATTTTACTCCGGTAAGGGAAGATCTGATCCCCACCGGCGAGATCCGTCCGGTAGAAGGAACGCCGCTTGATTTCCGTACGGAGAAGGTACTTGGAAAAGATATCTGTGATCCTTATGAGCAGATGACGATCGGCGGCGGTTACGATCATAACTTTGTGCTGAACCATTACGACGGAAAGCTTCGTAAGGTTGCCAGTGTAAAGGATCCGGAGAGCGGTCGCGTCATGGAGGTCTTCACAGATCTTCCGGCTATGCAGGTTTATTCCGGAAACTTCCTGGCAGGCGGTCCTGCAGGAAAAAATGGTGCCGTTTATGTGAAGAGAAGCGGATTGGCTATGGAGACTCAGTATTGTCCGGATGCGATCCATCATGAGAATTTTGTAAGCCCGATCCTGAAGGCAGGCGAGGTTTACGATACCGTTACCGTTTATAAATTCCACGCAGAGTGATCTGGGTGCATGTTTTTACCAAAACCGGATATACATGTAAAAGGCAGGGCGGATCAACTGCTTTGACCGGAAAGGAGTACCGGTTTTGGGGAGACAGGCATGGAAAAAAGGAGTATTTCTGACAGTTTCGCTTTTCAGTGCCGCATTTTTTTGCAGGCTGGAGCGGATCTCGCGGACGGTCTATCTGGGAGAACGACAGGAAGTGACAGAGGAAGAAGCAGGGACTGATCAGGAAGCGGATCTGTCGGAACGATCGACAGAAACTGCATGTCAGACGGAAACAGAGCAAAATACAGAAAAAGCTGCAGAAGCAGAAAAACAGGCCGGCCGGATCCGAGTATTGATCCGGTCGGATGATTTTGCGGAACTTTATCATCAGGAAGTACGGATCCTCTGCAAAAAGGAAGCGGTTCTTTGTGAAAAAGACAGGGAAGAGCCTTTGGACGAAGAGGAGGAACTTCGCTTTTCTGCTTCTTCTTCTTTGAAAGAAGGAGAAAGTGTGCTTTTGAAAGGCAGAGAGGAAGACGGCTGTTTTGCCTGGAAGGGTCTGAAAAGAGGGTATGAGGATCCTCTTTTTGAAGGGATTCTTACGATTTTGCGGAGAAAAGAAGGGTTTCTTGTCATCAACGAGCTGCCTCTGGAGTCGTATATCCGGAAAGTCATTCCCAGTGAAATGCCTTCATCCTATCCTCTGGAGGCTTTGAAGGCGCAGGCAGTCTGTGCCCGGACGTATGCAGTGAAGCAGATGGAAGTCCTGCGGATGGAAGACGGGATTCCGGCAGATGTGGACGACAGCGTTTCTTATCAGGTCTATAACAACCAGCCGGAAAGTGAACGTTCCAGGCAGGCGGCGGAAGAGACCAGAGGGCAGATCATGACAGAAAACGGGGAACTGGTGGATGCTCTTTATTATTCAACCTCCTGCGGGATCCGTATGGATCAGGATCTTTCCCTGGAGCCGGTCTTTGCTTCTTTTCTCTCAGTAAAGCATGAGAACGATTATGAAAAAGACGAGCCCTGGTATCGCTGGAACGTGTATTTCCCGGTGGAACAGCTGACCGGGCGGGCAGCGGAAAATGGATATGGGGAGATCGGGAACGTGACGGAGCTGATCCCGGAAAAAAGAGAGAGCTCCGGCTGTCTTTCCGTACTGACGATCATGGGCAGTACGGGAAATGCAAAGATCGAAGGCGAGTACGCCATACGGAAGTTTTTAAACCCCGGAGGTCTCCGGGTCAATTTGAAAAACGGCGAAGCGGCTCCGGAGCTTGGGATGCTTCCCAGTGCGTTCTTTTATCTTGTGCCCTCTTATGAGGGGGAATCACTTCTGGGCTATGAGATCATCGGAGGCGGTTATGGCCATGGCCGCGGTTTAAGCCAGAATGGCGCCAGAAAAATGGCAGAGAAAGGGAAAACCTTTCTGGAAATACTGAAATATTACTATGGGGAGATCGAACTTCATGATACGTTGGATACAGGAGATCAGAGCTTTATCAAAAAGAATCAGTAAAGCCCGGGTGGATGCCTATGCTGCCCAGTCAGCATTTTATCTTATCATGGGTTTTATTCCCTTTGTCATGCTGCTTATGACGCTGCTTCAGTATACGGCAGTGACAAAAAATGATGTGATGGAGCTTCTGATGCAGATCTTACCGGTTTCTTTTCAGGGACTTGTGGAAGATGTGGTTTCTGAGATCTATGTGAAATCCACCACTGTGATCTCGCTCAGTGCGGTGGCTTCTGTCTGGGCCTGCGGCCGGAGTGTTCTGGCGATCACCAACGGGCTGAATTCTGTGAACGGACTGCAGGAAACCCGGAATTATCTGTTCCGCCGGATCCGTTCCGGATTTTATGTGGTGATCATTCTGCTGGCACTCGTATTGTCCCTGGTGCTCTTTGTCTTTGGAAACAGAGTGCATGATGTCCTGATCGAAAGACTGACCGTACTCCAGAAGTTTTCCAATATGCTGATCGGCATCCGTACAGCCGGTACGATCATTGCCCTGAGTCTTCTTATGGCTGCGATGTATACCTTCCTGCCGAACAGGCGGAGGAAATTCCGCAGCCAGCTTCCGGGAGCGGCGGCGACGGCGTTGAGCTGGTCTCTTTTCTCCTATGCTTTTTCTGTTTATCTGGAGCTTCGTACGGAAGCGGTAAGCATTTACGGAAGTCTGACCACAGTAGTGATGCTGATGCTCTGGCTGTATTTCTGCATGTGGCTGATCTTTTTCGGTGCCATGCTCAATGTGATCCTTGAAGAAAAAACGGGGAAGAGGTCTTGACAAAACCAATCCTTATGAGATAGAATGTTTGCAGTGTTACAGGCTGTGATGGTGACAAGTAGGAGATTCATTTCCAGCAGAGAGGAAGAGTCAGCGGCTGAAAGCTTTTCCGGGTTCCCTGAATGATCCGAATTTCACACCGGAGCTTTTCTCCTGAAGTTTCAGTAGGGAGAGACGTTTCATGCGCGTTAAGCATTTTAAGTGTCTGCCTTCTGGCAGGAAATCGGGTGGTACCGCGGAACTTTTACAGCTTCGTCCCTTTTTGGGAGGAAGCTTTTTTTATGTATCAGGAAGTTCTCACAAAACCCCAGAAAAAATAAAGGAGAGAATTCATCATGATGAAAGAACAGTTGAAGGCCATCAGAGAAGAGGCAATCAGACAGATTCAGGATTCCGGCAATCTGGACAAGCTCAACGATGTCCGGGTGGCATTTCTTGGAAAAAAAGGACAGCTGACTGCTGTTTTAAAAGGTATGAAGGATGTGGCACAGGAAGAGCGTCCGGTTGTGGGACAGCTGGTAAACGATACCCGTGCCTCCATTGAGAAAGCTCTGGAAGAGACCAAAAAAATGCTGGAGGAGAAAGCCAGAGAAGAGCAGATGAAGAGAGAGGTCATCGATGTGACCCTTCCTGCCAAGAAGATCAATATGGGACATCGCCATCCCAACAATATCGCCCTGGAAGAGGTTGAGCGGATCTTTGTCGGTATGGGTTATGAGGTTATGGACGGTCCCGAGGTAGAGTACGATCTTTACAATTTCGAGAAGCTGAATATTCCGGCAAACCATCCGGCAAAGGATGAGCAGGATACGTTCTATATCAATAAAGATATTGTGCTCCGTACCCAGACTTCTCCGGTACAGGCCCGTGTCATGGAACAGGGCAAGCTGCCGATCCGTATGCTTTCACCGGGACGTGTTTACCGTTCGGATGAAGTGGATGCGACACATTCTCCGTCCTTCCATCAGATTGAGGGACTGGTCGTAGATAAAGGCATCACCTTTGCAGATCTGAAAGGAACCCTGGCAGAGTTTGCAAAAGAGCTTTTCGGACCGGAGACAAAGACCAAATTCCGTCCGCATCACTTCCCCTTCACAGAGCCCAGTGCCGAGATGGATGTGACCTGCTTCAAATGCGGCGGAAGCGGCTGCCGTTTCTGTAAAGGCAGCGGCTGGATCGAGATCCTTGGCTGTGGTATGGTTCATCCCCATGTATTTGAAATGTGCGGCATCGATCCGGAGGAATACACCGGTTTTGCTTTTGGTGTAGGTCTGGAGCGTATCGCACTGCTGAAATATGAGATTGATGATATGAGACTGCTGTATGAAAACGATATTCGTTTCCTGAAACAGTTCTGATAGGAGGAGAATAAAAATGAATACATCACTTTCCTGGATTAAGGCATATGTACCGGATCTGGATGTGACAGCGCAGGAATATACCGATGCCATGACGCTGACCGGTACCAAAGTGGAAACTTTTGAGAAACTGGACGCAGACCTGGATAAGATCGTTATCGGACAGATCCTTTCCATTGAACGTCACCCGGATGCAGATAAACTGATCATCTGCCAGGTAAATGTCGGAGAAAAAACGGTTCAGATCGTTACCGGTGCCCCCAATGTGCATGAGGGCGACAAGGTTCCTGTTGTTCTGGACGGCGGCCGTGTGGCAGGCGGACATGACGGAAAGAAAACTCCCGGAGGTATTCCCATTAAAAACGGAAAACTCCGCGGCGTGGATTCTTACGGTATGATGTGTTCCATTGAGGAGCTGGGTTCTACCAGAGAGATGTATCCGGAAGCTCCGGAGTATGGTATTTACATTTTCCCGGAGGATGCAGTGGTAGGAGAGGGTGCCGTAAAGGCACTTGGACTGGATGATGTGGTTTTCGAGTATGAGATCACTTCCAACCGTGTAGACTGTTACAGCGTGATTGGTATTGCCCGTGAGGCAGCAGCTACATTCCGTAAAGAATTCAAGCCGCCTGTAGTAACTGCTACCGGAAACAGTGAAGATGTTCACGATTATGTAAAGGTAACGGTCAAAGATACCGATCTCTGCCCGCGTTACTGTGCAAGAGTCGTAAAAAATATCAAGATTGCTCCGTCACCGGTATGGATGCAGAGAAGACTGGCTGCTACCGGAATCCGTCCGATCAATAATATCGTAGATATCACCAACTATGTCATGGAAGAGTATGGTCAGCCCATGCATGCGTTTGATTATGATAAGCTGGCAGGTCATGAGATCGTGGTACGCCGTGCGGAAGCAAATGAGAAATTTGTGACTCTGGATGGTCAGGAACGTACGATGGATGAGAACGTCCTGATGATCTGTGACGGTGAGAAAGCAGTCGGCATCGCAGGTATCATGGGTGGAGAAAACTCCATGATCACGGATGAAGTAAAAACGATGCTGTTTGAGGCTGCCTGCTTCGATGGAACCAATATCCGTCTTTCTTCCAAGAGGATCGGTCTCCGTACGGATGCTTCCGGTAAATTTGAAAAAGGTCTGGATCCCAACAATGCAGAAGCTGCGATCAATCGTGCCTGCCAGCTGATCGAAGAGCTGGGTGCCGGTGAAGTAGTCGGCGGCATGGTAGATGTTTATACAAAGAAAAAAGAGCCGGTTCGCATCCCGTTCCAGCCGGAGCGCATCAATGCACTTCTGGGAACCGATGTTTCCGAGGAAGATATGTTGGCTTATTTCAAAAAGATCGATCTTGCCTATGATGCAGAGAAGAGAGAGATCATTGCTCCGACCTTCCGTCATGACCTGTTCCGTATGGCAGATCTGGCAGAAGAGGTTGCCCGTTTCTATGGCTATGACAACATCCCGACCACCCTTCCGAGAGGAGAGGCTACCCTTGGTAAGCTTCCTTTTGAGACACGGATCGAGGGGATTGCAAGAGATGTAGCGGAATTCTCCGGTTTCTCCGAGGCAATGAACTATTCCTTCGAGAGCCCGAAGGTATTTGACAAGCTTCTGATCCCGGCAGACAGTGAGCTCCGCAAGACCGTTGTGATCTCCAATCCTTTGGGAGAGGATTTCAGCGTCATGAGAACGCTGCCTCTGCATGGCATGCTTTCTTCTCTGGCGTTCAACTATAACCACAGAAACAAAAATGTCCGCCTCTATGAGCTGGCAAAGGTTTATCTGCCGAAGTCTCTTCCGCTGACCGAGCTGCCGGATGAGCGTGTCCAGTTTACACTTGGCATGTATGGTGAAGGGGATTTCTATGTGATGAAGGGTGTGGTAGAGGAGTTCTTCTCCAAAGCAGGCATCCGCGGCAAGCTCAGCTATGATCCCAAGGCAGGTAAAACCTTCCTGCATCCGGGTCGTCAGGCAAATATCATGTATCATGGAGAGGTGATGGGTTACCTTGGAGAGATCCATCCTCAGGTGGCAGATAATTACGGCATTGGTGACAAAGCATATGTAGCTGTTCTGGATATGCCTGTTGTGGTTAAATACGCAGATTTTGACCGTAAATTCACCGGAATCGCCCGTTTCCCGGCTGTAACCAGAGACTTGAGTATGGTGGTTCCGCATGAGATCCTGGCAGGAGACATCGAGGATATGATCATTCAGCGCGGTGGAAAGATCCTCGAAAGCTATCAGCTTTTCGATGTATACGAAGGCTCCCAGATCAAAGCAGGTTACAAATCCATGGCATATTCGGTGGTATTCCGTGCCAAGGATAAGACGCTGGAAGAGAATGAGATCAATACAGCCATGAAGAAGATCCTGAATGGTCTTTCCTCTATGGGAATCGAGCTTCGTCAGTAAGGACAGACAAAATGGATATTTATGTGATTCGTCATGGTCAGACACCCTGGAACGTTGAAAAACGGCTCCAGGGTCGTTCTGATACAGACTTAAATGAAGTAGGAAGAGAGGCAGCGATCAGGACAGGGAAGGCTTTCCGCGAAGTACCCTTTGATCTGGTGTTCACCAGTCCGTTAAAAAGGGCAAAAGAAACCGCTGTTCTTTTTCTGGGAGAGCGGAAGGTTCCTGTGATCGAAGACGCCAGGATCCAGGAGATCAGCTTTGGCGCTTACGAAGGACTGACCTGCGGAAAGGATAATTACAGCATTCCGGATCCGGAGTTCAATTCATTTTTTGAACATCCGGAACGTTACCAGACGCCTCCGGGAGGAGAAAGCCTGGAAGAACTTGGTGCAAGGACAAAGGCTTTTATGGAAGACATCATGCACCGGCCGGAACTTCAGGACAAAACAGTTCTGGTATCCAGCCACGGCTGTGCCACACGGGGGATCTTAAACAGCATCCGAAGCTTTGATATGGCGGATTTCTGGCATGGAGGTGTTCCGAAAAACTGTAGTGTAGCATTGATCCGTGTGGAAAATGGAAAGCCCTCTCTGATCTATGAAAACCGTACGTTTTAACTGTTTTTGGAGGAAAAATGAAAACATCAGATTTTTATTATGATCTTCCCGAGGAACTGATCGCCCAGGATCCCCTGGAGGATCGTTCCGCATCCAGACTGATGGTCCTGGATAAGAATACGGGAAAGATCCAGCATCATATTTTTAAGGAAATCGTTGATTATCTGAATCCGGGTGACTGTCTGGTAGTCAATGATACAAAGGTCATTCCGGCAAGACTTTATGGAGCCAAGGTGGGAACGGATGCCAAGATTGAAGTGCTTCTTCTGAAACGAAAAGAGAACAACATCTGGGAGACTCTGGTAAAGCCGGGAAAAAAAGCAAAAATCGGTACCAGGATCTCTTTCGGCGATGGGCTTCTTATGGGAGAAGTGGTGGATATCGTGGAGGAAGGAAACCGTCTGATCCAGTTCAGCTATGATGGGATTTTTGAAGAGATTCTGGACAAACTGGGCCAGATGCCGCTTCCACCCTACATTACACACCAGCTGAAGGATAAGAACCGTTATCAGACCGTTTACGCAAAGCATGATGGTTCTGCGGCAGCTCCTACAGCCGGTCTTCATTTCACACCGGAGCTCCTGGAGGAGATCAAGGCAAAAGGTGTCAACATCGCTCATGTGACACTTCATGTCGGTCTTGGAACCTTCCGGCCTGTAAAGGTGGAGGATGTGACCCAGCATCATATGCATTCGGAGTTTTATGTGGTGGAGGAGGATCAGGCTGCTCTTATCAATGAAACGAAAAAGAAGGGCGGAAAGATCATTTCCGTGGGAACGACCAGTCTTCGTACGTTGGAGTCGGCTTCTTCGGAGGATGGTACTCTGAAGGCCGGAAGCGGCTGGACAGATATCTTTATCTATCCGGGCTATCGGTTTAAGATCGTAGACCGTCTCATCACCAATTTCCATCTGCCGGAGTCTACGCTGATCATGCTGGTTTCCGCACTTGCCGGAAAAGAGCATATCATGGCGGCTTATGAGGAAGCAGTGAAGGATAAATACCGTTTCTTTTCCTTTGGGGATGCGATGTTTATTACAGAAGGAATAGAATAAAAAGTAAAAAAATCCCCCTGGGGCACTGTGCAAAGCTGCCCTCAGGGGGATTTTTAAAGAAGAAAGGTGATACCATGGAAAAAACAGAAAAAATGGAATACACGCATAAAGTGCAGTATTACGAAACCGATCAGATGGGGATCGTCCATCACTCAAATTATATCCGCTGGTTTGAAGAAGCACGCTCGGATGTTCTGGAAAAAGCCGGCATGGGATATGACGTGATGGAAGCCGGGGGAGTCATCAGTCCGGTGCTGGAGGCGCATGCGATCTATCGGAGCATGACGCGGTATGGCGAGCAGGTGAAGATCGCTGTAAAAATAAAAGCCTACAACGGGATCCGTCTTTCCATTACCTATGAAGTTGTGGATGCAGTGAACGGAGAACTTCGCTGTACCGGTGAAACGGCTCATTGTTTCCTTGATAAAAATGGAAAGCCCATCTCACTGAAACGGAAAAAACCGGAAATGCATAAACTGTTTGAAAAAATGCTGGCGGCCTCTACTCTTCCTCCATCTGAAGACTCTTCAGGTCTTCGTAAAAGCGAGGATAACTGATGTCTACACATTCCGCATGGTCGATCTCAGTCTCACCTTCCGCAGCCAGACCGGCAATGGCAAAGGACATGGCAATGCGGTGATCCAGATGACTCTGGATCAGGGCTCCATGGAGAGGATGCCCGCCTTCGATGATCATGCCGTCTTCCGTGGCTTCCACATGAGCGCCCATGGCTTTCAGGTTGGATACAACGGTATCGATCCGGTTGGATTCTTTTACCTTCAGTTCCTGTGCATCCTTGATGACAGTGGTGCCTTCTGCAAAGCAGGCAAGAACGGCCAGTACGGGAATTTCATCGATCAGGGCAGGGATCAGGTCGCCGCCGATGACAGCAGCCTTTAAAGAACCGGATCTCACCAGAATATCAGCGACCGGCTCTGCCTGGTCTTTCCTGCGGTTGAGAAGACGGATATCGCCGCCCATGGCATGAACCGCCCGGAGGATTCCATCACGGCTGTGGTTGATGCCTACATTCCGGATCAGGATCTGAGAATCCGGGATCAGAAGGGCAGCTGCAATGAAGTAAGCGGCAGATGAGATATCTCCTGGTACTTCTACCTTCTGGCCGACGAGATGAGGACGGGGCTGAATCGTAGAAGTGGTGCCCTCTGTCGTGATCTCTGCACCGAAATAGCGGAGCATGAGTTCGGTGTGATTCCGGGTAAGTGCAGCTTCCGTTACACTGGTTGGACCGTCTGCATAAAGACCTGCCAGGAGAATGGCTGATTTCACCTGGGCTGATTTTACCGGTGTCGTATATTGGATCCCGTTTAACCGGCTTCCGGTAATGTGAAGCGGCATACAGCCGTTTCCGGGAAGACTTTCGATCTTTGCTCCCATCAGGGAAAGCGGAGTGATGACCCGGTTCATGGGCCGTTTTTTTAGAGAATCATCACCGGTAAGCGTGGTCTCGAAATTCTGGCCTGCCAGGATCCCGGAGAGAAGACGGGTGGTAGTTCCACTGTTGCCCATATCCAGCGTTTCTTTTGGAGCCTGCAGTCCGTCCAGACCTTTTCCATGGATCAGCAGAGCGTCTTCTTTTTCTTCGATATCAATCCCCATTGCCTGAAAAGCCCGGATCGTGGAAAGACAGTCGGCACCTTTCAGAAAATTGGTCACTTCGGTGGTTCCCTCTGCCAGGGACCCCAGCATGACGGCACGGTGGGAAATGGATTTGTCACCGGGAACGGTGATCTCTCCCCAGAGGGGAGCTGATTTTGTAAATTTCATATGCAGCCCTTTCTAATGTTTTGTGCGTATTCGGGATGTTCGTTCAGGCAGCCGCAGATCTGCACCTGATCCTGAACGGTTACTTAACGTTCATAGATCACATAACGGTATTTCCGGAGAAGATCGACCGCTTTTTTCAGTGCCGGTTCCCCGTAGAATTCCACATGAAGGACCGCTTCTTCAAATTCACGGTTGTGGACGATGCCGATGTTTTTGATGCTGATACCATTGGTTGCGAGAATCGTGGCTACAGTAGCAATTCCGCCTGCTTCATCCACCAGATCGCAGTAGAGAGAGAAGCTTTTCGGAAGAGATCCCTGAGAAGAATCAGAAATGGAATTCCGGTAATCCCGGGATTCTGCAAAAAGCTCATGGATCTCTTTTTTGTTGCATTCGGTCAGTTCTTTCCGGATATCCTCAAGGCTTTTTATGTAACGGTTCAGCATGATGAGGATGTTGTCACGGTTGGTGGCACAGATCTGCTCCCACATTTCCGGAGAAGAGGAAGCGATCCGTGTGATATCCTTGAAACCGCCGGCGGCGATGGTCTTCATGGTCTGCTTCTCAGAATCGGAATCTTTCACCAGGTTTACCAGGGAAGCCGCAATGAGATGAGGCAGATGGCTGATAGCGGCTGTGGAAAGATCATGTTCCTCACAGCTTAAGATCAGAGGCAGCGCCTTCAGGGAAATTACCAGCTCTCTGTATTTTTCTACCAGGGCAGGATCCACTTCACTGGTGGGAGTCAGGATATAGTAAGCATTTTCCAGAAGGATCCTTTTGGAATTTTTAATGCCGGTCTTTTCCGAACCTGCCATTGGATGCCCTCCGATGAAAAAACGGTTCAATCCGTTCTTTTCCACTGCCTGGTGGATGTCTGTTTTTGTGCTTCCGACGTCTGTGAGGATCATTCCTTCCTTAATATAAGGCTTCAGAAGCGGCAGACAGGAGGCATTGGTTTCCACCGGCGCACAGAGAAAAATATAATCACAGGAAGCAAAGGCTTCATTGATGGCGGGAAGTGCTTCATCGATGATCCCTTCTGCCAGAGCATAATCCAGAGTGGACCGGCTTCTGTTGAAAGCCAGGATCCGGCAGTCCGGATAATAATGCTTCATGGCTCTGGCAATGGAACCGCCGATGAGTCCCAGGCCGACAAAGCCGGCCGTAAAGGAACTCATAAGAACTCCCTTCCCTCTAATTTCGCATAAGCGTCCAGCATTTTAGCCAGTTCGTCAAACTGAGGCAGAGTCAGGGACTGAGGGCCGTCAGAAAGAGCGTAGGTCGGATTATTGTGAGCCTCTACCATGATACCGTCGGCACCGGCTGCAATGGCACATTTAGCCAGAGGAGCAACGTAGGCACGTACACCGGTGGCATGGCTGGGATCTACGATAATGGGCAGATGGGACTTGGAACGGATCACCGGAACAGCACTGATATCCAGTGTATTTCTGGTGGCAGTTTCATAAGTGCGGATGCCGCGCTCACAGAGAACAACATTGGGGTTTCCTTCAGCCATGATGTATTCTGCTGCATTGAGCCACTCATCGATGGTGGCAGCCATACCTCTCTTTAAAAGAACCGGGTGACCGGAACGGCCAACCTCACGCAGAAGCTGAAAGTTCTGCATATTCCGGGCACCGATCTGAACCATGTCTACATATTTAATAGCAGCTTCCAGAGAAGCGGTGCTGATGACTTCGCAGATGGTAGCAAGACCTGTCTCTTCACTGGCTTCTTTCATATAGCGAAGACCTTCTTCCTCTAGCCCCTGGAAGGAGTAGGGGGAGGTACGGGGCTTGTATGCACCGCCTCTGAGGATCGTTGCACCGGATTTTTTTACGGCTCTGGCGATGGTCATGAGCTGCTCTTCGGATTCAATGGCACAGGGACCGGCCATGATGGTGAGGTTGTTCGGGCCGATCTCCGTATTTCCGACTTTTACGATGCTGGGTTCCGGATGGAATTTCCGGTTGGAAAGCTTATAGCTTTCTGTTACCGGGACGATATGGTCCACGTCGGGGAGAAGCTCCAGGTTTTTGCCGGTGAGTTTCTTTTTATCGCCGACTACGCCAATGATGGTGACCTCTTCACCCTGGGAAAGATGGGCAGTCAGACCGTTGTTTTCGATAAAATGCTTCACTTCCTGGATATGATCGGAAGAAGCATGAGGTTTCATTACGATAATCATTTGTTTTTCATCCTTTTCATCTTTTTTTCGCAATCTTTACTCATTGTACTATCAGCTGTTTCAGATGTCAATACTTTATGACTTTAAAGTGTAAAAAACTTGCATTCTGTTTGGGTTTCCGGAGATCTGAGGAGAAGTGTGACAAAAGAATTTCATTTTGCTGAAAAAAATTCAAAAACTTCTTGTTAAAAATGAATAAAGTAGTTGAAATTTAATGGATTTTTTAGTACAATATATCCATACATGAAATATTCCATTTCAGCAGAGGAAATATTTCACAGGGCTTTATAAAACTAACTAGTATTGGAGGAAAATCGTATGAAAGTTTACACAACAGACAGAATTCGTAACGTAGTTGTTCTGGGCCATGGTGGTTCCGGTAAGACCAGCCTGGTAGAGGCACTGGCATACATGGGAGGAATTACCAGCCGTCTGGGCAGCGTGGCAGAAGGAAATACGATCAGCGATTTTGATAAAGAAGAGATCAAACGTAAATTTTCAATCAATACATCTGTAGTTCCGGTTATCTGGGGTGATGTGAAATTGAATATTCTGGATACACCGGGTTATTTTGATTTTGCAGGCGAGGCAGAAGAGGCAGCTTCCGCAGCAGACGCAGCGATCATCGTGGTTTCCGGTAAGAACGGAGTGGAAGTAGGAACCCAGAAGGCATGGGCACTCTGCGAGAAATACAAACTCCCCAGAATGTTCTATGTAAGCAATATGGACGTGGATAATGCCAGCTTCCGTCAGGTAGTGGAAGATCTGACAGAATTATATGGAAAGAAAATTGCTCCCATTCACCTTCCGATCCGTGAGAATGAGCAGTTTGTCGGTTATGTAAACGTTGTAAAGAAGAAAGGCCGTCGTTATCTGGCAAAAGGTCAGAAGGAAGAATGCCCGATCCCTTCCTATTCTGAGGAATATCTGGAGAAATACCGTGAGCTTCTTCTGGAAGCAGTAGCTGAGACCAGTGAGGATTTCATGGAGCGTTATTTCGGTGGAGAAGAGTTCTCTGTACCGGAGATTCTGATGGCGCTGACTGCTGATGTGGACGATGGAACCATCGTGCCGGTAACGTTAGGCTCCAGCACCCAGCTGAAAGGAATCGCGAACCTTCTGGATGATATGGTTCAGTATTTCCCGAAGCCCAACGACAGAAAGAAAGCAGGTATCCTGACCAAGAGCAATGAAGTCTTTGAGGCAGATTATGATTTCGCAAAACCGAAGTCTGCTCAGATCTTCAAGACGATTGTGGATCCGTTCATTGGTAAATATTCTCTCATCAAGGTTTGCTCCGGTGTTATCAAAAATGACGATACGCTTTACAATGTGACCAAAGAGACAGAAGAAAAACTCAGCAAGCTGTATGTTATGGAAGGAAGCCGCACCATTGAGGTTCCGGAGCTTCATGCAGGAGATATCGGTGCGATCGGAAAACTGGATGCAAAGACCGGTGATACCCTTTCCTCCAAGAACAATCCGATCCAGTACGGCAGACCGGATCTTCCGGTTCCCTATACCTACAAACGTTATTATGCAAAGAACAAGAGCGATGATGACAAGGTGGCACAGGCTCTGGCCAAGATCATGCAGGAGGATCTGACCATGAAGGCAGTCAACGATTCCGAGAACCGTCAGACACTGCTTTATGGTATGGGAGACCAGCATCTGGAGCTCATCATCAGCAAGATCCTTACCAAATATAAGATTGAAGTAGAACTGGTAAAACCGAAAGTGGCTTTCCGTGAGACTCTTCGTAAGAATGCCGATGTAGAAGCAAAATATAAAAAACAGTCCGGCGGTCATGGTCAGTATGGTCATGTAAAGATGCGTTTTGAGCCCTCCGGTGATCTGGATCAGCCGTACGTATTTGAGCAGGAAGTAGTAGGCGGAGCTGTTCCGAAGAACTATTTCCCGGCAGTGGAAAAAGGAATCCAGGAAGCAGTTCAGCGCGGACCTCTGGCAGCTTATCCGGTTGTTGGCGTAAAGGCTGTCCTTTACGATGGATCTTATCATCCGGTAGATTCTTCCGAGATGGCTTTCAAGACGGCAGCGATCATGGCCTTCAAGAAAGGCTTTATGGAAGCTTCACCGGTACTTCTTGAGCCGATCTCTTCCCTGAAAGTAATCGTTCCGGATAAATATACCGGTGATGTTATGGGTGATCTGAACAAACGCCGCGGCCGTGTGCTTGGAATGAATCCGGACCATAAAGGAAATCAGATCATTGAAGCAGATATTCCGACGATGGAGCTTTATGGATACTCCACCACACTTCGCGCCATGACAGGCGGAAGCGGAGACTTCTCTTATGAGTTTGCCCGCTATGAGCAGGCACCTTCTGATATCCAGAAGAAGGAAGTAGAAGAGAGAGCAAGCAAAGTAAATAATACTGTTGAGTAATAAAGCAGCAGGGAGCATCCGGTGAAAGTTATCACCGGATGTTTTCCGGCTTTGAAAAAGGTGATTTCTGGGAGGAACGAATGGAAAAAAGAAAAGAATTTCTGGTATGTATCGATTCAGATGGCTGTGTTATGGACACAATGGATCTGAAGCATGACAAATGTCTGGCACCCTGTATGCTGATGGTGTGGGAGCTGGGAGAATATAAGATCGAGCTGACTGCCCGCTGGAGAGAGATCAATCTCTACAGTCTGGACAGAGGTACCAACCGTTTTCGCGGACTGGCCAAAATGCTGAAGGAAGTCAACGAAAACTACAAGCGGATCGAAGGCCTCGCCGGTTACGTTCACTGGGTTTCCACCACAGAGGAACTTTCCGATGAGAGTTTAAAGGAAGCCTATGAGGAGACCGGAAATGAGTGTATGCGGAAAGCTCTGGCCTGGTCGGAACTGGTGAACGGCTCCATGAATTTTATGCATGAAGGCGAGGTTCTGGCATTTGACGGTGTAAAAGAGGTCTTAAAAGAAATCGTAAAAGAAGCGGATATTGCCGTGGTTTCTGCAGGTGGAAATGCAGAGGTCCAGAGAGACTGGAAACAGAACGGACTGGAATCTTATATCAGTGAGTTCCTTACCCAGGAAGGCGGCGAAAAAGAAATTCTGGTGGAAAAGCTTCTGGAATTTGGTTATGACAAGGATCATGTGCTGATGATCGGAGATGCACCCTCTGATCTGGAGGCAGCAGGAAAGAACGGGATCCTGTTCTACCCGATCCTGGTAAGAGAAGAAGAAGAGTCCTGGAGAAAATTCCTTCAGGGTGCCTGGGAAAGATTTACCGGACTGAATTACCGTGGTGATTTCCAGCGTCGGGTAAATCAGGAATTTCTGGATAATTTCTGACAGGCGGCCAAAACAAAAAAGACAACTCCCTTTTTATCTATGGGAGCTGTCTTTTCTTTTGGCATTTACCGCTTATGCTTCAGAAGCGGCTTCGGTGGATACGTCTTCTGTCTCATCCATTGTGACATCGATGACATCTTCGGTGGAGTATTCTTCTCCGTCCTCGTATTCCTGATAATAGTCTTCCTCACTCACTTCTGTGATCTTGGCGTTGTCCAGCAGAAGCTTCTGGACTTTTTCACGAAGCAGTTCTTCCATGACACTGTCCTTGGAATAGGTAGATTCAAACTCTTCTACACTGCTCATTCCGTAAGTTTCCAGGTTGTCTTCGACATATTTCTGGTATTCATCATCGGAAACGGTGAGCTTTTCCTTTTCAGCAATGCTGGTAATGACCATGTCCTCATAGACCATGCTCTCTACAGCAGCTTTTGTTTCCTCCTCGGTGCCTTCAAAATCAGAAACATCCAGACCGAGCATTTCTGCATAAGCCTGATTGGTCTGATCATAGAGATCCTTACATTTATTGTAAAGATCGTCCGGATAGCCTTTGAAGGTACTGTTTTCCACTACCTGGGTAAGCGCATCACTGCCGGCTGTGTACTCATTATTCTCATCAGCCGAAGCTTCCAGGCTTTTTTTCAGGTCTTCCTTATAAGCATCTACGGTATCAAAATCGGAGATGGAAGCCACAAATTCATCGGTGAGCTCCGGGCGTTCTATCTCGGAGACGCTGTTGACCGTGAGAGTCACATGGATCTTCTGGCCTGCCAGAGAATCGTCAAAATAGTAGTCCTCGGGAATGGTGAGATCCATTTCCTTGGTGTCATCAGCTTTCATACCGATGATCTTACTCTCCGCGTCCTGAAGGATATCACCCTCCAGGTAGCCGGCTCCCAGCTCTATGTCCATGTCTTCTCCGCTGCCGCCGTCAAATGCTTCTCCATTCATTGTGGAACTGTAGGTGATATTGACCATGTCGCCGTTCTGCGCAGCCCGGTCTGTTTCAAAGTATTCGGTGTTGTCATCCAGCGTGTAGGAAATCTCCTGCTCCAGGTCATCGTCGGTGATTGTTGTCTTGATCTTGCTGATCTCCAGGCCCTTGTATTCTCCAAGAGTCATATATTTTCCGTATGTGGAGGAGGAAGAACAGCCTCCGAGAAGGAGTGCTGCGGTACAGGTGACTCCAAGGGCATATGAAATACGTTTTTTCATGTGTCTGATTCCTTTCTTTCGGGTTACAAACCCTGTTAGTGTTCTCAGTATAACACAAAAATGTGAAAAAGGTATGTAAAAAAGAAAAAATACTTTAAAAATGAATTTACCTATGCTATAATGACAAAAGTTAAGAAAAAAGGAGGCTAGAGAAATGAAACACATCAAGACCTTAAATACAGAAAGACTTCAGAACACCTTAAAGAAAGGTGGCTGCGGCGAGTGCCAGACTTCCTGTCAGTCCGCATGTAAAACTTCCTGTACAGTAGGAAACCAGAGCTGCGAAAACAATAAATAATCAGAAAAATGCGAGATAGGCAGCGGACCTTATGTTCGCTGCTTATTGCTTGAAAGGGGTTAAATGAATCGTGGTCCATCGGTATAAAAATAATGGATACAATATTGTGCTGGATGTCAACAGCGGCGCGGTTCATGTGGTTGATGATATCGTTTATGACGTGATTCCATATCTGGAGCAGGATGGAGAAACTCCTGCATCCATCCGGGACAGCCTTGCAGGGAAATACCCGGAGGAAGAGATCAAGGCTGCCATGGATGAATGTCAGGAGCTGAAGGAGAGCGGACTTCTTTTTACAGAAGACCGTTACCGCCCGGCCATTGAGGACTTTAAGAAACGTCCTACCGTGGTGAAAGCTCTGTGTTTACATATCGCACATGACTGTAATCTTGCCTGTCAGTATTGCTTTGCAGAAGAAGGAGAATATCATGGCCGCCGGGCTCTCATGAGCTTTGAGGTGGGTAAGAAGGCTCTGGATTTCCTGATCGCCAATTCAGGAAGCCGCCGGAACCTGGAGGTAGACTTCTTTGGCGGCGAGCCATTGATGAACTGGCAGGTAGTAAAGGATCTTGTCCGTTACGGACGTGAGCAGGAGAAGATCCACAACAAGAATTTCCGTTTTACCCTGACTACCAACGGTGTACTCTTAAATGATGAAGTGATGGAGTTCTGCAACCGTGAGATGGGAAATGTGGTCTTAAGTATGGACGGAAGAAAGGAAGTTCACGATAAGATGCGTCCCTTCCGCAACGGAAAAGGAAGCTATGATCTGATCGTTCCGAAATTCCAGAAATTTGCAGAGAGCAGAGACCAGCAGAAATATTATGTGAGAGGTACGTTTACACACTATAATCTTGATTTTTCTGAAGATGTCCTGCACTATGCAGATCTTGGCTTCAAACAGGTTTCCATGGAGCCGGTAGTTGCTCCGCCGGAGGCGGATTATGCCATCCGTGAGGAAGATGTTCCGAAAATCTGTGAAGAATACGACAGACTGGCAAAAGAGATGATCAAGAGAGAGAAGGAAGGCAGAGGTTTCAATTTCTTCCATTTCATGATCGACCTTTCCGGTGGTCCCTGTGTTTACAAACGGCTTTCCGGCTGTGGCTCAGGAACCGAATATCTGGCAGTGACCCCCTGGGGTGATTTTTATCCCTGCCATCAGTTTGTCGGAAATGAAAAGTTCCTTCTTGGCAATGTGGATACGGGAATCGTCAACACAGAGATCCAGGATGAGTTCAAGTGCTGCAATGTTTATGCAAAGGAAAAATGTCAGAAGTGTTTTGCAAGATTTTACTGCAGCGGAGGCTGTGCTGCCAATTCTTATAACTTCCATGGCTCCATCAACGATGCCTATGACATCGGCTGTGAGCTTGAGCGCAAGCGAGTGGAGTGCGCGATTATGATCAAAGCCGCCCTGGCGGATGAAGAAAAAGGAGAATAAAGCCATGAAGAAAAACAAAGCGATCGCTGTTGTGATCGTCACAGCCCTGTTTCTGGGACTTCTGACCTTTACCGCAGCAATTGGATTCGGTCCTACGGGTACCGGCTCCGCAAAGAACATTAAGACCGGACTGGATCTGGCCGGCGGTGTAAGTATTACTTATCAGGCAGTCGGCGATGAGAGTCCGACACAGGAGCAGATGAACGATACGGTTTATAAGCTGCAGCAGCGTGTAGACGGCTACAGCACAGAGGCTCAGGTTTACCAGGAAGGCTCTGACCGTATCAACATTGAGATCCCCGGTGTATCCGATGCCAATGCGATCCTGGAAGAGCTGGGTAAACCCGGTTCTCTGGAATTTCAGCTGACCGATGGAAGTGTTGTACTGGATGGTTCACAGGTTGCTTCCGCAGAAGCAGGTGTTCAGCAGGACAGCATGAAGAACAAAGAATGGGTTGTACAGCTGACTCTGACAGACGAGGGTGCAAAAGCTTTTGCTGATGCCACCAGCGCAAATGTAGGAAAACAGATCGCGATCGTTTATGATGGAGAAGTGATCAGCTCTCCGAGAGTCAATGAAGCGATCACAGACGGAAGAGCAGTGATCAGCGGTATGGCCGGTCAGAGCGAGGCGGAGAAGCTTGCTTCTTCCATCCGTATCGGTTCTCTTTCCCTGAAACTGGAAGAGCTGCGTTCCCAGGTGGTAGGCGCACAGCTTGGTGAAGAAGCCATTCACACCAGCCTGATCGCCGGTGCGATCGGTCTTGTCATCGTGATCCTTTTCATGATCCTTGTTTACCGTCTTCCGGGTGTGGTTGCCGGTATTGCACTTCTGCTGTATACAGCTCTGATGCTGGTGACTCTGAATGCCTTTGATATCACACTGACGCTTCCTGGTATCGCAGGTATCATCCTCGGTATCGGAATGGCGGTGGATGCCAACGTTATTATTTATGCCCGTATCCGTGAGGAGATCGCTGCTGGAAAGAGTGTCCTGAATTCCATTCAGACCGGTTTCCAGAAAGCATTATCTGCGATCGTGGACGGTAATATCACCACCCTGATCGCTGCCCTGGTCCTTGGTATCCTGGGCTCCGGAAGTGTAAAAGGCTTTGCCTATACACTGGCTATGGGTATCGTGCTTTCCATGTTCAGTGCTCTGGTCGTTTCCAGATATCTGACTCTCGCATTCTATGCACTGTTTGCAAGAGACAAGAAATATTATGGTGAAGCAAAAGAAAGAAAACCCATCGATTTCCTTGGAAAGAGAAAGCTCTGCTTTATCATTTCCATTATCCTGATCGTTCTCGGACCGGTTACGATGGGAATTTATTCCGGTTCCGGCAAAGGTGCCCTGAACTACAGTCTGGAGTTCAAAGGCGGTACCTCCACCAATGTGACTTTTAATGAGGATATGAGCATCGCTGATATCGATTCCAAAGTAAAACCGGTGGTTCAGGAAGTGACCGGAGACGCAGACATCCAGACACAGAAGGTAACAGGAACCAATCAGGTCATCATCAAGACCAGAACACTGGACCTGGATGAGAGAAATAGTCTGAATGATAAACTGGCTGAGAACTTTGATGTGGATACTGCTCTGATCGCTTCTGAGAACATTTCTGCTACCATTGGAAGCGAAATGCGTAAAGATGCCGTAATGGCAGTTATCATTGCAACAATCTGTATGCTGATCTACATCTGGTTCCGTTTCAAGGATATCCGTTTTGCAGCAAGTGCGGTTCTGGCTCTGGTACATGATGTGCTCGTAGTTCTGATGTTCTACGCAGTATCCCGTATTTCCATCGGAAATACCTTTATTGCCTGCATGCTGACCATTGTTGGTTACTCCATCAACGCAACGATCGTTATTTTTGACCGTATCCGTGAGAACCTGAAGGTAATGGGCAAAAAAGAGAGTATTTACGATGTGGTAAACAACAGTATCACACAGACACTGACAAGAAGTATCTATACTTCCTTTACCACCTTTGTTATGGTAGCGATCCTGTTCATTCTGGGTGTTCCCTCCATCCGTGAGTTCGCACTTCCGTTGATGGTGGGTGTAGTATGCGGAGCATATTCTTCTGTATGTATCACTGGTGCTCTCTGGTATACCATGAAAGAGAGACTGATGAAAAAAGAAGCATAAACAGACCGGATGGTCTGCAGCAAGAAAGGCTGTCCTGAAAAGGGCAGCCTTTTGTATAATAAGGAACGGAGCATATAATGGAAAAATGGATGGTTGCCGCCAAGAAGGCGGATTTTCGAAAGCTGGGGGAAAAATTCCAGCTTGATCCCGTGACGATCCGGCTGATCCGGAACCGGGATATTGTGGGTGAGGATGCCATACGGGAATATCTGTATGGAGATCTGACCTGGCTTCAGGATCCTCATCTTCTGAAAGATATGGACAAAGCGGTGAAAATTCTTCAGGAAAAGATCTCTTGCGGGAAAAAAATCCGGGTCATCGGAGATTATGATATTGACGGAGTGAATGCCTCCTACATTTTGCTGACAGGGCTTCAGCGCTGCGGGGCAGCGGTAGATGTGGATATTCCAGACAGGATCCTGGATGGTTATGGTCTGAATGAGCATCTCATCGACCGTGCAAGAAAAGATGGTGTGGAGACGATCCTGACCTGTGATAACGGCATTGCAGCGGTGCAGGAGATCGCTGTGGCAAAAAATTACGGTATGACAGTGATCGTGACGGATCACCATGAACCGCAGGAGAATCTCCCAAAGGCAGATGCCCTGATCAATCCCAAACAGCCCGATTGTCCGTATCCCTATAAAAATCTCTGCGGAGCGGCAGTGGCTTTTAAACTGGTCCAGTGTCTTTATGAAGCCTTTCATATCCCGGAAAAAGAATGGGATCCGCTGCTGGAAAATGTGGCCTTTGCAACAGTAGGGGACGTGATGGATCTTACCGGTGAAAACAGGATCCTGGTGAAGGAAGGGCTGAAACGGCTGAACCATACGAAAAACGAAGGCTTCCGGGCCCTGATCGCGGCAAACGGTCTGGCAGACGGTACGATCAGTGCCTATCACATTGGCTTTGTGCTTGGCCCCTGTATCAATGCCACCGGCCGGCTGGATACGGCAAAAAGAGCCCTGAAGCTTCTGATGGCACCGACTCCCGAGCTGGCCAAAACACTGGCAGAAGAACTGAAAAGTCTTAACGATGAGCGAAAGGATATGACGGTCAAGGGCGTGGAAGAGGCCGTGGAGCAGGTGGAAGAGACTTCTTTAAAAGAAGATAAAGTACTGGTGATCTACCTGCCTTCCTGTCACGAGAGTCTGGCCGGTATCATCGCCGGAAGGATCCGGGAGAAATATCACCGGCCGGTGTTTGTCCTTACGAGGGCGGAGGATGGAGTAAAAGGCTCCGGCCGTTCCATCGAGGCTTACAATATGTTTCAGGAAATGTGCAAGGTCAGTCATCTGTTTACCAGATTCGGCGGTCATCCCATGGCAGCAGGTCTTTCTCTTCCGGAGGAAAATGTGGAAGCTTTCCGCAAGGCGATCAATGAGGCCGCAGAGTTGACAGAAGATGATCTGATACCAAAAATAATGATTGACGTTCCCATGCCATTGGATTATATTAGTGAAAAGCTGATTTGTGAGCTTTCTGTTCTGGAACCCTTTGGAAAGGCAAATACAAAGCCTGTTTTCGCAGACAGGAAGCTGAAGATCTTACGGGCACAAATCATAGGAAGAAACAGAAACGTGCTGAAAATGCTGGTACAGAACAGTTCCGGCTGCACCATGGAAGCTTTGTATTTCGGGGATATTCCGGGATTTGAAAACTATGTGAAGGAAAAATTCGGTGCAGCAGATCTGGAACTCCTTCTGCAGGGAAGGCCGTCTTCGGTGGCTCTTTCTATGACTTACTATCCTTCTGTCAATGAATTCAGGGGAAATAAGACACTGCAGATCGTTATCCAGAACTATCAGTGACGGAAAGGAGAAGCCTGTGGAAAAAACAAAAAAACAAAAAAGTGTCTGGTATCTGGTGCTGATCGCTGTTCTGATCCTGGTGATCCGTTATTTTGAACAGATCACCGGTTTTCTGAAAACGGTGGGCTCAGTAGCCATGCCGTTGGTAATGGGCTGTGGGATCGCCTATGTACTGAACATCATTATGTCAGCCATGGAGAGACATTACTTTACCAAGAAGAATGCTCCCTGGGTGGAGAAGACCAGAAGACCGGTCTGTATGGCGGCTTGTATCGTTGCCGTGCTGGGGATCATTTTTCTTCTGATCCGGGTAGTGGCTCCGGAGCTGATCAATGCGGTCCTGCTGCTGGGAGAAGGGGTGCCGGTCTATGTGGAAAAAGGCCTGACGTGGGCTGTGGACCACAGCGGCGGGATCCCTGCTTTGAAGGAATGGCTGGAAAGTCTTGCCATCGACTGGCCCAAGATCATCCAGCAGTTTCTGGGAAGCCTGACAGATATCCTGAATTCTACCGTAGAACTGGTGGGAGTTCTGACGGGCAGTATCGTGCGGCTGTTTATGAGTCTGATCTTTGGAATTTATCTCTTATCGGGAAAAGAGAGACTTCTGGATCAGGCGAAAAGGATTTTGAAGGTGTTTTTTAAGGAAGAGGATTATACACGGCTGTTTCATGTGGTGACAGTCGCCCATCATACCTTTACGAGCTATATCGCCGGCCAGTGTACGGAAGCGGTGATCCTCGGAAGCCTTTGTACGGTCGGTATGCTGATCTTCCGCTTTCCTTATGCACCTATGGTGGGAGCCCTGGTGGGCGCAACGGCTCTTCTTCCGATCATCGGAGCCTATATCGGAGCGATTGTAGGAGCGTTTATGATCCTGACAGTCAGTCCTGGGCAGGTGATCCCCTTTGTCTGTTTTCTGGTGATCCTGCAGCAGCTGGAAGGGAACCTGATCTATCCGAGAGTGGTAGGAGGTTCTGTGGGACTTCCGGGAATGTGGATCCTGGCAGCCGTCACAGTTGGCGGCGGACTCTGGGGGATCCCGGGCATGCTGATTGGAGTGCCCATGACGGCAACGGTTTACAAGCTGTTTTCTGAGTATATCCATGCCAGAGAAAAAGAAAGGCAGCACGCATCGTAACTTTACTGGAAGAAAGAAAACCAGAAGGGAAAGAAAAGTTTATGAAGAAAAATCTGGAAGGGAAAGAAATCTATAAAAACTATAGCATTGTAGTCGGTATTTTTCTGTTCGCAATGATGATCTGTATCCTGATCTTCTTCGGCATAAACGGGAAAAAGGTGAGAAAAAACACGGAGGAAGAACTGCACGCCTATGTGGAAAGACAGTGTTTTCATCTGCGGTCCGTCCTGGATGTCCAGTATAAATATATGGAAGGCTTGGCTGATTATATCGGCCTGCAGGAGAATCTGAAGGATGAAGAGAATCTGGATCTGATCCGTTCTCTTCAGAAGCAAAGCTACCTTGAGGCTGTGGGTATCATTGATGAAAACGGCCTCAGTACCTATAATACCGGAGAAGAGAAGGATGTTTCTGACCGAAGCTATTTCCAGCAGGTAATGAAGGGCAGGCAGACGCTGAGTGATCCGCTGATCAGTAAGCTCAACGGCGAACAGCGGGTGATCTTATGTGTTCCCATCTATCAGAACGGAGTGGTAAAGGGAGCACTGGGAGGTTCTTATGATCTGGCGTATCTGGGAAGCCTTGTCTTTGAAGATCTTTATGATGAGACCGGTTTTCAGTTTCTGGTGACGCAGAATGGGGATGTGATCTCCCTGAATCATTCGGCGGATGATATGATAAATCCCGTGGAGAACATGCTGAGTACAGAAGATAACTTTTACAGCCGCTGTGAGCGTCTCCGGTTTTTTGGAAAAACAAATACCGATGATCTCAGGGAGGATTTTGAACAGCAACAGAGCGGGATCACAGAATTTGAGGAAAATGAAACGGTTTATTACC
>CAKRQP010000009.1:0-37179 GCA_934393555.1 uncultured Lachnospiraceae bacterium | reverse complement strand
ATGTTTGGCGGGTCCCAAGTTCAAAAGCCTTATCATGCAAGCATGAACGGCTTTTTGAACTTTTGACCCTGGCATCATCAGAACAAAAAAGCAGGTCCCATCAAAGGGATGCCTGCCATTCTTTCGTCTCGCCCATAAAGTAAAGTTCTGCGCCGATCCGGTCACAGTTTTCAGCCACCTCAAAGACCGTGATTTTCGTTCCTTTTTCCTTCCAGGGAAGAATCGGAAGCCTGTAAAGACTCAAAGGATCATCGGAGTCAAAACGCCCAGACAGGGTCGTAATGCCGCCGAAATCATAGGTAGAACGCGTGCTGGAAAGATCCGTAAGATAAAGCTCCATATCCGAGGCCTGCAGATAATCCCGATCGTTGTTGACAAAATCCTGAGTGATCTGATAGAACACAGAGCCGCTCTCCGCTTCCTCGCCCCGGTACTGGTTTCCGATCCGTTCAATCACAGGTGTAGCATAGGTGGACTTTGTGGCCGTCTCGTCGAGTTCTTTCTTTTTCCATACAGCCTCTGCGCTTACTGCTGTCTCCGAAGCTGTCTCCTCATCTTCCAGCGGCAGCGTCACCTCATAGATCACCGGCATGTCCGCCCCGTCCTTTCGGAAGCTTAAGCTTAACTGAACTGTTCCGCTCTCCCGCTCTCCGGAAAAATCTCCCACGAAAATCAGGGATTTATCTTCGTCGGAATAGGCGTTATTCAGCGTTCCTATTCCCTCGACGCCATAAGTGTCTTCCATAACATAGGCCGGAACCGCATCCAGATAGAGCCCATTGTTGGCAACATAGCATTTGAGATCGTACTCCCGGGCGATTTCCCGGGTGGTCTCCGGCAGGCTTTCCACGATCTGCCGGTAGGGGATCACCAGAAATTCCTCGTCATCCGTATAGAGCTCATAGGCAGAGCCAAAGGTCAGCATTCTGCCGCCCACAGCTTTTTTCTCCGTATAGGTAATCTCATCTGTATGCTTCAAGCCGGAGAGGGAACCTTTCTCAGCAAAATATTCCCTGTAAATTTTCATGCAGAACTGCTCGATCTCATCGCCATACTCGGAAACAGCCCCCAGAAGCAGGACGATCACCACTGCAAGCACGCCGCTTTTTTTCGATTTTCTCTTTTTCTCTGTTTTCTTTGTCTTCTTATCGTGGTCACAATAAGGAACCGTTTTTCCGTCCTTTACTGTAGTCTCCACATAAGGGTTACTCAGACGCTGCTGAAACTCTCTCTGTTTTCCATTATTCTTATTTTTGGAACGTCTGTGAGCAGCCGGCTCATCCATTCCCAGAAAATCTCCCGTTTCTCCTGTGGACATCACCGGCGGATGATATTCTTCTTCAAAGCTTCCCGCATCCTCTCCCATAACCGTTTTCATTTCGTCCTTTCCGTCCGGACGGTTATAAGCGGCACATTTGGGACAGATACCATAACAGGCATCATAGTCAAAACTGGTCTTACATCTTCTGCATTTCATAAAACTCCCCCTTGTATCAGGCGAATATTCTGCCGCTGATCAACACCGGACAGATTCTGACAAAAAAAGACTGCTATCTTTATGATAATCGAAATCCATAAAAATAGCAATCTTTAATTCTTCAGAAATCTATGACATTTCGCATAAAAAACGACCGTCTGCGATCACAGCTTCCTACGCCAGCATCATCCGGTCATTGGCAAACTCGCCGCCGCTGGCCTGTTCAAATTTTTCAAGAAGGTCTGATACCTGAAGCTTTTTCTTTGCTTCGCCGGAAACATCATAAATGATCTTTCCTTCATGCATCATAATCAGACGGTTTCCCAGACGAATGGCATCTTTCATGTTATGTGTGACCATAATCGCTGACAGAGACTGTTCCTCAATGATATTTTCAGTGACATCGAGCACCTTTGCTGCCGTCTTCGGGTCGAGTGCCGCCGTGTGCTCATCCAGAAGCAGAAGCTCCGGACGGATCAGCGAAGCCATAAGAAGAGTCAGCGCCTGACGCTGTCCTCCGGAAAGCAGGCCTACCTTCGAGGTCATCCGCTCCTCCAGACCAAGCCCCAGCACCTTCAGCTTTTCATAAAAAAGTTCTTTTTCATCCTTCGTGATGCCCCAGGCAAGCCCTCTCTTTTTTCCTCTGCGGTATGCAAGAGCCAGATTCTCCTGGATCTCCATATTGGCTGCCGTTCCCATCATCGGATCCTGAAATACACGACTGATATATTTTGCCCTTTTATACTCCGGTTCTCTGGTCAGGTCTCTCCCATTCAGGATCACCTTTCCTTTGTCGATCGAGTAAACGCCGGCGATCATGTTCAGCATAGTGGATTTTCCTGCTCCGTTTCCGCCGATGACAGTCACGAAATCCTGGGAGTTCATATTCAGATTGACTCCTGTCAGTGCTTTTTTTTCATTTACCGTACCGGCATTAAAGGTTTTCTGTACATTTTCAAGAAGAAGCATCAGGATCTTGCCCCCTTTCCGTTTTTCATCTGAAGAAGTCGCGGCACAGAAAGAGCTACGGCAACAAGGATCGCTGTCAGAAGTTTCAGATCGCTGGAACGCATACCCAGCTGAAGGACAATGGCTACGATCATACGATATACGACAGAACCGACGATAATACCGACAAGACGCCATTTAAAGCTGGTCGCTTTTGCAAAAAGAACTTCACCGATCACGATCGATGCCAGCCCGATCACAATGGCTCCGGTACCGGAGCCTACGTCTGCCACTTTCTGGTTCTGGGCTACCAGGGAACCGGAAAGTGCAATAAAACCATTACTCAAAGCCAGCGCAACCAGTTTCATATGGTCCGTATTGACACCAAGCGCACGGATCATTTTTTCATTGTTTCCGGTAGCACGGATGGCACTTCCGAGCTCCGTTCCAAAAAACCAGTAAAGGACCGCAACAGAGAGAACGCAGAAAATAACGCCGATACAGGCAGCGATCACTGTTGTGGTCTGACTCATGGTCCGTATGGATTCCGGAAGCAGCTTCTGTACAAGAGTCACCATGCTCTCTACGCCTTCTTCCCGGACATTGATCGGAAGGTTTGCCTTATCGGACATGATCCGAAGGTTAATGGAATAAAGAGAGATCATGGACAGAATACCTGCCAGGATCGGCGGGATCTTGAGTTTCGTATTCAGAAGTCCCGTAACGGTTCCTGCGATCGCGCCTCCAAGGAAACCGAAGATCAGGCTGATAAAAGGATTCATATGATAAGTTACCGTCATTACTGCACTGATACAGGCACCCATGGCAAAACTTCCCTCACAGGTCAGATCTGCAAAGTCCAGAAGACGAAATGTGATATAAACGCCCAGTGCAAGCATTGCCCAGAGCATTCCCTGGGCAATGGCACTGAACATGGCTAATAATACGCTCATGTAAACCTCCAAAAGGTATCTTCAGTTTTTATTCTGCAACAGATGCTGTTTCTGTCTCCTCTGCTGTCTCAGTGGCAGCTTCCGTTTCTGCTTCCTCGGAATCCTGAAGGAACTCCTCCGGGATCTCAATGCCGATCTCAGCTGCCGTATCCTCATTTACCGTGTAGGTGTAGGAATCCTCCGGGCAGTATTCAATAGGCATGGTTGCCGGATCTGCGCCTTCCAGAATCTCCGCTGCCTGTTTTCCGGTCAGGACACCAAGATCAAAGTAATTGATTCCGTTGGTGATGAGTCCGCCGTTTTCTACCATTCCGCTCTCGCCGCAGATCGTCGGGATCTTCGCCTGGTTTGCAACCATGGAAACCGTCGGCATATTGGAGGCGAGCAGATTGTCTGTAGGAATATAGAGTGCATCGATCTTTCCGACCATGGACTCTACTACCTGCTGGATCTCAGAGCTCTGAGAAACCGTATAAGTCTCCATCGTGTAACCAAGCTTCTCTCCAGCTTCAATGGCCATATCTGCCTGAAGTTTGGAATTGGTCTCACTGGAAGTATAGAAAACGCCTACCGTCTTTGCATCCGGAACCAGTTTCTGGATCATTTCGATCTGAGAAGCTACCGGTGTCAGATCAGAAGTACCGGTGATGTTTGCTCCCGGAGCCTCGTTGCTGTCAACCAGTCCGGAAGCGGCCGGATCGGTAACTGCGGAGATCAGGATCGGTGTGTCGGTGATCTCATTGGCACAGGCCTGAGCTGCCGGAGTTGCAATGGCAAATACCAGATCACAACCGTCATTTTTCAGTTTGGAAGCGATGGTTGCACAGTTGGACTGATCGCCCTGTGCATTGTTCATGTCGATCTCCAGATTTTTGCCTTCTTCATAGCCGGCTTCTTTCAGCCCTTCCACAAAACCATTGTAGGCTGCGTCCAGAGCGTCATGCTCCATGAGCTGGCAGACACCGATCTTATAGGTCTTCTCTTCCTCAGCGGAAGCAGTAACAGTCATTGTTGATACACAGAGTCCCAGACTTAATAATAAAGCAAGTTTCTTTTTCATAATACCCTCTCCTTTATCTTATCAATGTATCGATGCTTTAACACTTTTATGCTTTAAAGCCTCAAGTTATCTGTACTATACACCCATTGTATAAAAAAAGCAACTGTTTTTTGCAAAAAAACGCCTTATTCTGTGTTTTATACAGAATAAGGCGTTTTTCATTCTTACGCTTCCCAGACAAGCGTACTGTTTTCCACTTTTTTGTCTCTGAGCATAAGCTCGGCAACTGCGTCTTTTGCGCTCTTATTTTCGAAAAGGACTTTGTTTACCTGCTCCACGATCGGCATTTCCACCTGATATTTTGTCGCCAGCTCCATGGCAGCCTTGGCAGAATAAACACCTTCTACCACCATTTTGACTTCCTTCATGGCTTCATCCATGGTGTATCCCTGACCGATGAGATAACCGGCTTTCCGGTTCCGGCTGTGACGGCTGGCACAGGTAACGATAAGGTCTCCGATCCCGGTCAGTCCGTTAAAGGTTTCCGCTTTCGCTCCCATGGCCACACCAAGCCTGGTGATCTCAGCGATTCCTCTGGTGATCAGAGCTGCCTTGGTATTGTCTCCGTATCCCAGACCATCCGCAGCTCCTGCCGCAAGTGCGATGACATTCTTTAAAGATCCGCCAAGCTCCACGCCCAGAATATCCGGATTGGTATAAACACGGAAAACAGGGCTCATGAAAATCTCCTGCAGATACTCTGCTGCGGCTTTTTTATGGGCGCTGACCACGATGTTGGTCGGAAGACCGATCCCGACTTCTTCCGCATGGCTGGGACCGGACATCACCGCAACCTCAGCCTCCGGGAGTTCTTCCTCGATGATCTCGGAAAGTGTCAGCATGGTATGCTCCTCAATTCCCTTTGCCACATTGACAATCAGCTGGCCGGGTCTCAGAAAGGCTTTCATAGACCGGGCGGTGCTTCTGGTAAATGCAGAAGGAACTGCCAGGACCAGCACATCCTTATCTGTCATACCCTCTTTGAGATCATTGGTGATCTCTATTTCTTCCGGAAGGATCACACCGGGAAGTTTTGTTTCATGCTGCCGTTTGGTCCGGAGCATTTCCACCTCATCCTTCATGATCGACCAGATCGTTACCTCATGTCCGTTTTTATAACACAGAAGCGCCAGGGCTGTCCCCCAGCTTCCTGCACCGATCACTCCAATTTTTGCCATTACACTGCCTCCTCTCATGAATGGTCTTGATCATTTTTTATTTTTATTGCTGAAAAGATACGTTTTCCGCTCTTCTCCGTGGAGAAGACGGACAATATTTCCTCTGTGTTTCCAGTAAGCCATCACAGTCAGGACAGCCGTCAGAACATACAGTTCGTAAAGAAGCGGCTGACTCATGGCAAAATGCCCTGTCTGTCCGAGCACCAGTACCTCGATCATGATGCCTGCATAAACCAGCAGGGATCCCAGAGACACATAATGAGTCGTAAGAAAAATACCGAAAAAGGTAATGATTCCCAATACCGTCATGAGCGGATCAAACGACAGTACCAGACCGGCTGTAGCTGCAATTCCTTTCCCACCATGAAACTGAAGATAAAAAGGAAAATTATGTCCCAGGATCGTTCCTGCTGCTGCGTACATCTTGAGAAGCGGAAGCATCTCGCTGTGGCTTTTTCCAAAGATCAGACATACCAGACCTACCGCCAGCATACACTTTACACAGTCTCCAAAGAAAGTAATCAGACCGGCTTTTGTTCCCAGTGTTCTCATCATATTGGTCGTACCGGCATTTCCGCTGCCGTAATTACGGATATCAATGCCATGAGCCTTGCCATAGATATAGCTGGTCTGAAAAAGGCCAAAAAGATAACCGATAGCCAGGCATCCGATTCGCACCCACATACTCATCTCTCCTTTTCCTGTCTCTCACGGATAATGAATTTCAGAGAGGTTCCTTTAAAGCCAAAGGTATCACGGATCTTATTTTCCAGATACCGGACATAAGAAAAGTGCATCAGCTCTTTGTCATTTACAAAGATCACAAAGGTCGGCGGTTTCACCGCTACCTGCGTGATATAGAAGAGTTTCAGCCGTTTTCCTTTATCTGAAGGCGGCTGCTGAAGAGCTACTGCCTCCATCATGATCTCGTTGAGCACACCCGTCTGTACCCGGAGTGTCTGATTCTCCAGAACCATATCGATCTTCTCAAAAAGCTTTGGCAGACGCTGACCGGTCTCTGCGGAGATAAACATGATCTCTGCATAAGGCATAAAGGAAAGGGTATTCCGGATATCATTGGTGTATTTATAAATGGTCTTGTCGTTCTTCTCGACAGCATCCCATTTATTGACTGCGATAATGATACCTTTTCCTCTTTCATGGGCAATACCGGCAATCTTTGCATCCTGCTCCGTAACACCCTCCGTGGCATCGATAACAACAACCACCACATCTGCCCGGTCCACGGCAGTCACTGTACGGATGATGCTGTAGCGTTCCAGCTCTTCTTTGATCTTGTTTTTCCGCCGAAGACCTGCCGTATCAATGAATACATAAGGTTTCTTATTCCATACGATCTCCGTATCAATGGCATCACGGGTCGTTCCTGCCACATTGGAAACGATCACACGGTTTTCACCGATCAGCTTATTTATAATGGAAGATTTTCCAACATTGGGCTTTCCTACCACAGCGATACGCGGACGCTCATCTTCCACATCTTCCAGCTGATCTTCATCAAAATGCTTGACAACCTCATCCAGCATATCACCGATACCCAGCTGAGATGCTGCGGAAACCGGAATGGGATCGCCGATTCCGAGATTATAAAACTCATAAACATCCGGCATGAATTTCTTGAAGCTGTCCACTTTATTGACGACAAGGAGCACCGGTTTGCGGGAGCGGCGGAGCATATCTGCCACTTTGGAATCAGAATCCACAAGTCCCTGACGTACGTCTGTAATGAAAATGATCACATCTGCCGTATCAATGGCGATCTGTGCCTGTTCTCTCATCTGAGAAAGAATGATATCATTGCTCTCCGGCTCAATTCCTCCTGTATCGATCAATGTAAATTTATGATTCAGCCATTCCACATCCGCATAAATACGGTCTCTGGTCACACCGGGCGTATCTTTTACGATGGAGATCTGCTCTCCCGCCAGCGCATTAAAAAGGGTGGATTTTCCCACATTGGGTCTTCCAACGATTGCTACTACTGGTTTACTCATATTTATTCACCTCACCTATCTGGGAATGACGGGCCACGCCGTCTTCCAATAAAAGGGCTTCCACAAAAGCCCGACCGCTTGATTTTACAATATTCACCGGCGTTTGTAAAGCAGTTTCCAGATCACTCACGCGGTAATCATCCAGGAAAAGATCCTCATCACTCTTCACAATGGTACAGGGAAGAAGAAGACGTTCCCCCAGATTTTTCCCGAGAAGCTGCTTTTTCAGATCCTGGAAGGTCAGAAGACCGGCCACAGTGATGCGCTCACCAAAGAACTCATTGGTAATGGGATAAATTTCTGCTTTCACATTCGGATACTTTTCTCTTATCTCCGCAGCCAGTTCCTTCAAAACAGGGGCGGCCAGTCTGCCGGTGGCAAGGGATACCGTGTGGGAAATCCCCGCATCCGGTGTGCGAAGTTCCAGCTCCTCTTTCACTTCGTCGATCAGAGAGCGGAGCATGCCGACACCGTTTTCATACTGGATGTAGCCATCATACCGTTCTTCCTCCGGAAGCTCTCTCTCTGCCAGAAGATACCACTCATCTCCTGCATGGATCCCGTGGATGCCGTGTTTTTTATAGAAGATCCGCTGATAGTGTTCGATCATATCCAGAACCTTACCTGCATCTTCCTTATTAAAAGGCTCCAGCGGATAAAGACCATCCCGGAATTTCGTCAGCCCTACAGGGACTACGGAAACGCTCTGCAGCACCGGCATGTATTTTTCCAGTGCCTCTATACTGTAACGAAGCTCTTCTCCGTCATTGACGCCCTTGCAGAGAACGATCTGACCGTTCATTTCAATTCCGTTTTCATAAAGCCGGTCCACTTTTTTCAGGGCTTCCCCCGCAAAACGGTTGTGGAGCATCCGGCAGCGCAGTTCCGGATTCATCGTCTGAAAAGAAATATTGATGGGTCCCAGATGATAACGGATGATCCGTTCAATATCATGCTCACTCATATTTGTCAGGGTCACATAGTTTCCCTGCAGGAAAGAAAGTCTGGAATCATCGTCCTTAAAATAAAGGGTTTCCCGCATGCCTGGAGGCATCTGGTCAATAAAACAGAAGATACACTTATTATGGCAGGAGCGGTAGTCATCCATAAGACCGCTTTCAAATTCCATGCCCAGATCGTCTTCAAATTCCTTCTCAATCTCCAGTTCCCACTGTTCACCATCCGGTTTTTCTATCAGTACCGTCAGATATTCCTCATTGATCAGATAATGGTAGTCAAAAATATCCTCAATTTCCTGGTCATTAACAGCCAGAAGAAGATCTCCCGGTTCAATTCCCAGTTCTTCTGCAATACTGCCCGTTTCTACCGCACTTACCCTGTGGCGGTGATCTTTTTTCTTCATCTTGTTTTCTCCTTTGCTTCCATTATCATACTAAATCATGCCGGAAAATGCAATGATTAGCTGATGAAATATTTCCCTTGACGCACTCTTGCTGCAATGTTAAGATTATGTAAGATTTTGTAAATCTTTATATTTTTTTGCGGAGGACTATCATGCCTAACTTTGAACCACTTCAAAATTCCATTCCTATTGCACCATTAAAGCTGGCTTCTCTGGAGGGATGCCTTGATCTCGCAAATCTGGTGGACAAGCACCTGAGCGATTACCGTCATGAGAATCCCACTCACACCAAAGACTCCATCGCTTACAGAGGGTATCTGGAGGATTCTTACCTTATTGACTGCTGCTGCCCCCGTTTCGGTTCCGGTGAAGCCAAAGGAATCCTGAAACAGTCCGTAAGAGGTACGGATCTTTTTATCCTTGCCGATGTGCTGAACTACAGCCTGACTTACACGGTCTGCGGTTATGAAAACCATATGTCTCCGGACAACCATTATCAGGATCTGAAGCGTATCATTTCCGCTGCCAACGGAAAAGCCCGTCGTATCAACGTGATCATGCCGTTCCTTTATGAGGGACGTCAGCATAAACGTACCAAACGGGAATCTCTGGACTGCGCTCTCGCCCTGCAGGAGCTGACCAGAATGGGTGTTTCCAATATCATCACCTTTGATGCCCATGATCCCCGGGTACAGAACTCGATCCCCCTTCAGGGCTTTGACACCTTTATGCCTACCTATCAGTTCCTGAAAGCGCTGACCAAATCCGTCCCCAACTTCCAGATCGACAACGAGCATCTGATGATCATCAGCCCGGATGAAGGAGCTATGGGACGTGCCGTTTATTTCGCCAACATCCTCGGTGTTGATATGGGTATGTTCTATAAGAGAAGAGACTACTCTACTGTAGTCAACGGAAAGAACCCCATCGTTGCCCATGAATTCCTGGGTGATTCTGTCGAAGGCAAGGATGTGATCATCATCGATGACATGATCTCATCCGGTGAGAGTATGCTTGATGTTGCAAAACAGCTGAAGGAGCGGAAAGCAGGTCGTGTTTTTGTCTGCACTACCTTTGGTCTTTTCACCGACGGTCTGGACAAGTTTGATGAGTATTATGAAAAGGGTTATATTTCCAAGGTTGTTACCACAAATCTTCATTACAGACGTCCGGAGCTTTTGACACGTCCCTATTATGAAGAGGCTGATATGAGCAAGTTCCTGGCAAGCATCATTGATTCCATGAACCATGACGTTTCCATCAACCATGTACAGTCCCCCACTGAAAAGATCCACGAGCTTCTTGCCAGCTATCACGCCGGAAAGTAAAGCTTGCCGCTTTTATCGTAACGTATAAAAAGATCCGCTGCGCCGGGAAAAATCTTTTCCCGCACAGCGGATTTTTTTATGCTTTCAGTTCCAGGAAGCCTGCCAGGTTTCCTCGTTTTCCCCCGGAAGCCCTGTGAGAAAAGAGAAGCTCCGGATTGCAGGCGGTACAGATATCGGTCACTGTAATGTGTTCCGGAAGGATTCCGGCCTCCTGAAAGATCAGCCGGTTGGCTTCCCAGAGGTTGAGCTGATAATGACCATTGTCTTTTCTGTAAAAAAGCTTTGGCCAGAGGTCCTCTGCAAAGTTCTCCCGGAAAAGCCCGATCACCTCTTCACTGACCTCATAACACTCCTGACAGATGGAAGGACCAACAGCAGCCAGAATATCTTCCGGATCACTTCCAAATTCTCTTGCCATCATCTCTACCGTTGCTTTTCCGATCTTGCCTACGGTACCTCTCCAGCCGGAATGAGAAAGACCGATACAACGGCGCACCGGATCCACGAAAAACAGCGGTACACAATCCGCATAAAACGTTGCCAGTACCACGCCCGGTTCATTGGTCACAAGCCCATCTACATCGCGGTAGCCCACCGGACGCTCCAGCCCTCTGCCGCAGTCTTCTTTTCCTACCCGGCGGACATTGACGGTATGGGTCTGCATGGAAAAGACCAGATCCTTTTCAGAAAAACCGATACTCTCTGCGATCCGGCGAAAATTCTCACGCACACGCTCCGGCTCATCTCCCCGGCTGAAGCTCAGGTTCATGGAAGAAAGACAACCCTCGCTCACTCCGCCAAGACGGCTGGAAAATCCATGGACAATTCCCGGCAGTTCATCAAAAACCGGAAAAGTAAAATAAGGAACCGCCTTTTCTCCATGCCAGTTCAGTACATTTTTCTCTGATTTTCTTCGGATTTTATTCATATTCTCTCCTTTTATCCGCCGCAGTCAAAAGCATTCCTGAGCAGCCGGATCCTGCTGTCTTCCACCCCGATCACATCAAAACGGCAGGGCAGAGCCGCCTGCTCCGGATGCATACAAAGATAATATTCTGCCACCCGGATGATCCTTCTCTGTTTCCGCCTGTCTACTGCCTCCAATGGAGCGCCATCTTTCAAAGAACTGCGGTATTTTACCTCTATGAACACCAGATAGCCTCCATCACGGGCAATGAGATCGATCTCCCCCTGACGGCAGCGGAAATTCCGCTCCAGGATCCGATATCCTTTTCTTTTTAAATAAGCAGCGGCCTGCATTTCGTAGACCGCTCCGATTTTTCGTCTGTTCAGTTTGATACGGCTCTCCACTCAGTCCCCGCAGACGCCATCAACAGAAATGTGTAATAAACGTCTTTCTGTGAATAGGAGAAGGCCCGTATTCCTGAAGTGCCTCAATGTGCATCTTTGATCCGTAACCTTTATTGGAAGCAAAACCATATTCCGGCATGATCTTATCATATTCATACATCAGCCGGTCCCTGGTCACTTTTGCCAGGATGCTGGCTGCCGCAATGGATACACTCTTGGCATCTCCCTTGATAATGGGAACTTGCGGAAGCGTGATACCCGGAATCCGTACGGCATCATTGAGAAGAAGTTCCGGTACTTTGGAAAGCTTCCCTACCGCTTCCCGCATGGCTTCATAGGTTGCCTGAAGAATATTGATCTCATCGATCCTTCCCGGTCCTACGATCCCTACGGCTGCTGCCACCGCTTTGTCCATGATCTCATCGTAAAGCTCTTCTCTTTTTTTCTCAGAAAGTTTCTTGGAATCATTGAGCCCCAGGATCTCACAATCCTTCGGAAGGATCACAGCTCCGGCAACCACCGGACCGGCCAGAGGTCCTCTTCCCGCTTCATCGATTCCGCAGATCCATTCATACTGTCCTTCATACGCATGCTCATAATGACGCATGCCTTCCAGACGGGCTCTTTCCTTCTCAAGAGCTGCCAGTTTTTTCTCATATTTACCGATCAGGCTTTGAACTCCGCTTCTTCCATCCATGCGATACGCTTCCAGAAGCGCCGGAATGGCTGAAAGATCAGCGTTTTCCATTTCCTGCCGGATCTCTGCTATCTTTTTTTCCATCTTTTATCCTCTTATGCTTTTCCGGAGAGAAAACCAAACTCTGACAGCGGCCAGAGCCGGAAAAAAGCTCTTCCCAGAATATCCTCCCGCCGGACAGCACCTACCTCCGGCTCCCGGCTGTCTATGGAATCGTTTCGATTATCTCCCAGCACGAAGTATTCTTCTTCCCCCAGAAGAAACGGTTCTGCCGCAAGCCCGGGATCTTTGATCTTTCCATAAGCTTCATCCCCTTCCAGCCGCATTCCGTCGATATAAACTTCTCCGTTTCGGATCTGCACGGTTTCTCCCGGAAGGCCGATCACCCGCTTGATATAGTACGTATTTTCCTTGTATTTTGGCGGAAAGACAACGATCTCATACCGTTCGGGATCCCGGAAACGATAACTGATCTTATCCAGGATCAGATTTTCTTTATCTTTTAATGTGGGGGACATGGACATACCCTCCACCTCCGTACGCTGCCCTACAAATTCTGTAACTGACCAGGTCAGAAAAAAAGTCAGGCAGATGCAGACAAGCGCCCAGAAAAGCCTCCTTAATCTACGTCTATTCATACTCTCCCACCATTTTCGTAATACTTACGCTTCTTTTTCTTACGGAAGTTCCAGCGTCAGTCTTCCCAGACGGCCGCTGCGGAAATCCTCAATCAGGATTCCGGCTGCTTTGCTGTAATCCAGCCCTTTTCCCTTCAAGAGACAACCCCTTTTCTCCGCAATGGCTTCCAGCATGGAAAGCGGTGTTCCTTCTTCTTCAATCCCGTAACGTTCTGCCAGAATCCCCTTATATTCTGTGGAAAGAAACGTGATCAGTGAGATGGCCAGCTCATCCAGATTCAGGATCTCATCACGGATCGAACCGATGAGCGCAAGCTTCAGACCAACGGACTGATCTTCAAATTTAGGCCAGAGGATTCCCGGTGTGTCCAGAAGCTCTGTCGTCTTGTTCAGCCGGATCCACTGTTTTCCCTTGGTGACACCGGGCTTGTTTCCCGTCTTTGTACAGGCTTTTCCTGCATAACTGTTGATAAAAGTAGACTTTCCAACATTCGGGATTCCAACTACCATTGCCCGGACCGGACGGTTTTTGATGCCTCTTTTCAGATCTCTTTCTATCTTTTCCCTGCAGGCTTCTTTGATAACGCCGTCAATGGCCTTCATGCCCGCACCGGTCTTCGCATTCAGCTCCAGCACATAAAAGCCCTTCTGCTGGAAATATTCGATCCAGCGGGCATTTTTGCTCTTATCTGCCAGATCACTCTTATTCAGAAGGATCAGCCTTGATTTATTTTTCGCCAGATCATCAATATCCGGATTCCGGCTGCTCGCCGGTACTCTGGCATCCACCAGCTCGATCACAAGATCAATAAGCTTGATGTCCTCCTGCATCATTCGTCTTGCTTTGGTCATATGACCTGGGTACCACTGATAATTCATGCAATATCCTCTCGTTTTCGTTCTTACTTTACAAACCCTATGTGATCAGAAGGGGAAAGAACAAACCATACTTTTCCCTCGATATTTTTACTGCTGACAACTCCCACATCTGCATAACGGCTGTCTTCACTGTTATTCCGGTTATCGCCCAGCACAAAATACTGATTGCTGCCAAGTGTCACCGGTTCTTCCGCAAGACCGGCATCTGTCATCACCGGATAGTCTTTTTTCTCCAGATAAACTTCTCCATTGATGTAGATCATCCCGTCTTTGATCTGTATCGTCTCTCCCGGAAGGCCAAGAATCCTCTTGACAGAAGAAGCACCTTCCCGGTTTCCGCCCAGCTGAAAAGCAATCACATCATTTCTTTTTGGATTTCCAAGCTTATAAGATAATCCGTCCAAAAGTACTGTGTCTCCGCCTTCAATGGTCACACTCATGGATTGACCGATACAGGTCCTGGTCTGTCCGAAGAAGTAAACCAGTACAAAAGCGAACAGCACCACGATGACGATCTGGAACACCCAGAGAAAAATCTGCTGGGGAATGTTTCGTTTCTTCTTCGCCATAATGTTTCCCTCATAACAAACAAGGGACAACTACTACCGTAATTGTCCCTGGTCCATTTTTTATTTTACTAATTCTTTTACCTTTGCGCTCTTGCCGACACGCTGTCTCAGATAATTCAGTTTTGCACGTCTTACACGACCGCGTCTTACAACTTCAACCTTCTCAACGTTCGGGGAATGTAAAGGCCAGGTCTTCTCAACGCCGATGCCGTTGGAATTCTTACGAACGGTGAAAGTAGCTCTTACACTTCCGCCCTGTTTCTTCAGAACAGTACCTTCGAATACCTGGATACGCTCACGGTTTCCCTCTTTGATCTTAGCGTATACTTTAACGGTGTCTCCTACGTTGAACTGCGGTGCGTCTTCACGGAGCTGAGCAGCTTCGATGTTTTTGATAATATCGTTCATTGTGTTCCTCCTTATTATTCGGATGTTCTTAATACAATTCTTGTAACAGAGGACCATCTCTTACTCACAACATTTAATACTCTACCATATCTTGCGGAAAAATGCAAGAAGTTTTTCTAACGATCTCAAGCCTGCAAAGAGGTTATTTCACACGGCTGAACAGATGGAAATAAGAACAGTACATCGTACCGCTTCTCAGGGTTCCTTCATTGATCCAGTCACCATGAATGGTGGTAGGCCGCTTGCCGTAAATGGCAGAATCCAGGACAAGAAAGCTGTTGTCTGCCTCCCGGTAATCAACGATCGCAATGTAATGACCCGGCACCAGCGCCACTGCTGTACCACCGTTTTGCAGATGACGTTTTAACGAGGTCATATCATAGATCTTTCCATCCCACTTAAAATGATAGAACTTTCCATTGGTCCGGGCAAAATCTTCATAAAGAGTATCTGCCGTTCCCTGCATGTAGAAATAATGACCATGGGAATTTGAATACTGTGCCAGCATGGTAGGATCGATATACTCACCGTTCAGCGCATAGATGGCATTCACAAAAGAAACCACACCGCAGCCCGACGTAGAGATCGTGCGCACGGGATTGCCGTTACAGTAGGTATTTCCGCCCCATTTGGGATCATACTGGGAAAAGACCGTATTCTTTGTCTCTTCTTCTTTTACTGTCGTTTTGGTAAAGACCCAGTTCTGCGCGGCACTGGTCCGGGCATATTTCCATTCCCGGATCCCTTTTCCTGAAACAAAAGCAATGCCCTTTTTGCTCTTCTCTTCACGGAGAGCAAAATAACGGCCGTATCTGGTAAAGATCCAGCGTGTTTTTTCGGAAACTACGGAAAGCTTTCCATCCTTCAGTCCCAGATAACGATCGCTGCCATAGGGAGAGATCGTATACCGGTTATTATCCTCATGCTTCAGCGTATAAAGCTGATTCTCTTTTCCAGTGGTCTTTCGGAGAAGGGCAGTTTCCTTCTCGGTATCTGCCGTCAGAGAAAAGCTGTTTCTCTGGCGGGCACGGATACTGTAAACACCATCTGCCAGCAGCTGCTCCGTGGTATCCATGGAAAGACGGACCTTTCCATACTCTGCCTTAGGGATCCAGCCAAGATAATAACGGCCGTTCAGATAAAAAGTCATCTGATACCAGGCTCCACTCTCACCTACGGTAGAGCCTCCCGCATAAAGAGGCACCGTCTGATAATACATGTTCCTGGATTTTCCGCGATAAAGTGTCAGGCTCTGATTGGCAAAAGACTGTACCGCCTGAAATTTTTGTGTAAAGAAAAATGTATTTCTTTTTACCCAGCCCTTGACTGTCTTTTTTCCCTCTTTGCAGGTCACATACAGAGACTGACTGTCTTTGTCATATTTTGTGATGGTAAACTCACGATAACTCAGAGAAGTGAGTTTATTCTTCCTCTCCGCATCCGTATAAACGATCGTCTTCCGGGCACGGGACAGCGGATAGCCGACCAGCGGATGAGCCGCCGACAAAGCTGCCGGATAAGCTGCCTGAACTCTCGGTGCAAAGCAGGCACACAAGGTCAAAAACAGGACGAGGACACCAAAGATTCTCTTCTTTTTCATCATTTTTTATTCCCTCTTTTTCAGTAAAGCCAGAAACTGTTTCTCCTTTTCCGTCAGATTTGCATCCTCCAGAAGGTCCGGACGCCGTTCCAGCGTCCGTTTGATGGACTCCTCACGCCGCCATTTCTCCACATTGGCATGATGACCGGAAAGCAGTACGGGCGGTACCGCTTTATCCCTCCAGACCTCCGGCCGGCTATACTGAGGATATTCCAGAAGATTGTCATGAAAAGATTCGATCGTTCCGGATTCTCCATTGCTCAAGACCCCCGGAACCATCCGGGAGATTGCATCGATCATGACCATAGCCGGAAGTTCTCCGCCTGTGAGGACATAATCTCCAATGGAAACATAATCCGTTACCACTTCCTCCAGCACTCTCTCATCAATGCCTTCGTAGTGACCGCAGAGAAAGACCAGATCTTCTTCTTTTGCAAAATCCACAGCCATTTCCTGACGGAAAACACTTCCCTGTGGAGTCAGATAGATCACCCTGGGCTTGTGTCCCATCCGTTCTTCCAGATCTTTCACTGCTGCATAGACGGGCTCCGCCTGCATGACCATTCCGGCTCCGCCGCCGTAAGGATAATCGTCCACTTTTCCGTAGCGGTTGCCTGCATAATCCCGGATATTGACAGCTTCCAGACTCAGAATGCCCTTTTCAATGGCCCGGCCAATGATACTGGTGTTCAACCCCTGCAGGATCATCTCCGGAAACAAAGTCAGTACATGATAGTTCATAAATCCAACAGCCCTTCCAGTACATGTACCTCCATCTCACCTTTTTCAAGATCGACAGAAAGAATACAGTCTTTGATTGCAGGAAGGAGAAGCTCCTTTCCATTTTTATCCGTAACCTGATAGACATCATTGGCTCCTGTCTCAAGAACATCGGTGAGTTCACCGAGAAGCTCTCCTCCATCCGTAACCACCTGAAGACCGATGAGATCTGCGATAAAATACTCATCCTCTTCGAGAGGAACCGCCTGCTCTCTTGTTACAAGAAGGCTTTTTTTGCGGAAAGGCTCCACTTCGTTGATGTTATCAAATTCTTTAAACTTCAAGATCACAAACTGCTTAAAAAACTTTACACCGGATATGTGCAGGAGCATTTTTTCCCTGCCCGTATCCAGATATATGGTCTTCAGATCCAGAAAACGTTCCGGATCATCCGTTGTCGGGAAAACTTTTACCTCTCCCCGGATTCCGTGAGTGGCTGTGATCACACCCACCTGTAAAAAATCTTCCATTCATTCACCTCAGTCTCAATCGATTCCGTAAAGACGTTTGTAAAGAACCGGTCTGCGGTTTCCGTAAACGATCCGTTTGATCGTGATACCGCCTTCCGGATAATTGCTTCCATAATGGCCGGAAGCATTGATCATCAGATTGTTGCCGATATAAACACCCACATGGTCAATGGGGCCGCTGGTATCATATTTCAGATAAAATACCAGATCACCCGGTTTCAGATCTCTGTAGGAAACCTGTCTGGATACGCCCTGCAGATAATCTGTATGGGGATAAGGCATACCCTTTCCTGCCGCCTCGTAGATCTGTTTGGTAAAGGTTGCACAGTCGATTCCGCCGGTAATGGAATTTCCTCCCAGAATGAAGCGGGTACCAAGGTATTTATAACCATAGCTGATCGCTGTACGAACCGTAGGGTTAGAAGAAATGTTATTGATATTAACCGCTGTAAGAGCAATGTTTTTTGCATTTACATAGCCTGTTACCGGAACACCGTTGGCTTTTTTACGGTTATGCAGATAAACCGGGATCCAGGTCAGCTGTTTCTTTTTCATCTTTCTGGTCAGATATTTGACCTTGGACATGTTGACAACGATCCCGCCGCCTTTTTCCAGAGAACCGTACGTTCCTTTTTTAAAGCTTGCCTGCTGGTAAACATACGCACGGCTGGTGCTGGATTTGTTCCAGGCAATGACCTTGTAGCCTCTTGCAGAATATTTCAGCGGTGTGGCCATATTCAGCTTCGCTGCGCTGACTCCCATCGGAAGCAGCATAAAAACGCTCAGCAACATCAGTAACAACAGAACTCCCTTTTTCTTTCCTTTCATAAAACAGCCCTCCAATTATAAAATATGTTTTTTTGCAGAACTGCCCGCTGCTTCGCAGCTGGTGCAAATTCCTTATATACAGAAAAAACCCCGTTTTCACGAGGTTTTTAACTGTCACTGCAGGATATCTACAACGACTTTCTGGTCTTCCTTGGAAGCGGCGGCTTTCACCACAGCACGGATCGCTTTCGCAATACGGCCCTGCTTTCCAATAACCTTTCCCATATCAGAAGGAGCAACCTTCAGTTCAAGAACTGTGGTCTTTCCACTCTGTTTTTCAGTAACAACGACTTCCTCGGGAAACTCAACAAGAGATTTCGCAATAACTTCTACGAGTTCTTTCATATACATGCACCTCTCTTTGTTAATTATTTCTCGATTCCGGCTACTTTAAGAAGTTTAGCAACAACATCGGTCGGCTGTGCGCCGTTTGTCAGCCATTTCTTTGCCAGCTCCTCGTCGATTTTGAACTCGCTGGGATTTGTGTTCGGGTTGTAGGTTCCGATTTCCTCGATAAATCTACCGTTTCTCGGGGATCTGGAATCAGCAACAATGATTCTATAGATAGGGTTCTTTTTCTGTCCCATTCTTCTCAGTCTGATTTTTACTGCCATCTTTGATTCACCTCCTTAAGGTTTCCATTGATTATTTAAAAGGGAAGCCGAAACTTGCCTCTTTTAGCACTTTTACTGTTCATCATTCCGCCCATCTGCTTCATCATCTTGCGGGACTGATCAAACTGTTTTACCAGCTTGTTCACCTCACTGATGTCTACTCCCGCTCCGGCAGCGATACGCTTCTTCCGGGAAGGATTCAGAAGGTCGGGATTCGCTCTCTCCTTCGGTGTCATGGAGAGGATCATTGCCTCGATCTGCGCCATTTTCTTTTCGTCCATGGCATCTTCGATCTGCTTGAGCTGACTGCCGCCCATGCCCGGAAGCATTTCCAGCAGTTTTCTCATACCGCCCATATTTTTCATCTGTTCCATACTTTCCAGATAATCATCGAAGCCAAACTGGGCTTTTTTGAGCTTCTGTTCCATACTTCTGGCTTTTTCCTCATCAATATTGGCCTGCGCCTTCTCAATGAGACTCATCACATCTCCCATTCCAAGGATACGTGAAGCCATTCGGTCAGGATAAAACTGCTCCAGATCGGAAAGCTTTTCGCCCATACCTACATAGAGGATCGGTTTTCCGCAGGTTGCCTTAATGGAAAGGGCTGCACCGCCTCGGGTATCGCCATCAAGCTTTGTCAGGATGACTCCGTCAATACCAACCTTCTGATTGAAGGTATCGGATACATTCACGGCATCCTGTCCGGTCATGGCATCCACAACCAGTATGGTCTGATATACATCCACAGCTGCCTTGATCTTTTCAAGCTCTTCCATCATGGATTCATCCACATGAAGACGACCTGCCGTATCAAGGATCACAACATTATGACCATGATTTCTGGCATGTTCTACGGCTGCTTTTGCAATATCTACGGGATTCTGTCTGTCTCCCATGGAGAAAACCTCAACACCGACTTTTTCTCCGTTGATCTCCAGCTGACGGATCGCTGCAGGACGATAAACGTCACAGGCTACGAGTAAGGGCTTCCGGCCTTTGCTCTTGAGCTTTGCTGCAATCTTTGCTGTAGTGGTGGTCTTACCTGCACCCTGAAGACCTGCCATCATAATGACAGTGATCTCACTTGCGGGCTTCAGCGCGATCTCTGTTGTCTCAGAGCCCATCAGGTTCACAAGTTCTTCGTTTACAATCTTGATCACCATCTGTCCCGGATTCAGGCCGTTCATCACGTCCTGTCCGACGGCACGTTCCTGGACATTTTTGACAAACTGTTTTACCACCTTGAAGCTGACATCCGCTTCCAGAAGTGCAAGCTTGACTTCTTTCAGAGCGGTCTTTACATCGGCCTCTGTCAGGCGACCCTTGCTGCGCAGGTTTTTGAATACATTTTGAAGTTTTTCTGATAAGCTTTCAAATGCCATTATAACTCCTCCAGAATCTCATCTGCGATGCGCTTGATGTTGTCCGGACAATCCGTTGAACTCCGGATCTCCTGAACCTTCGTACGGATCTCAAGAAACCGTTCCACCAGATGAAGCTTCTCTTCATAATCGGAAAGGATCTTGTCACAGCGGCGGATCATATCGTGAACGCCCTGGCGGCTGATGCCGCGTTCCGCTGCCACCTCCGTACAGGAGTAATCATTGAGAACCACGTCCTCATAAATGCTCTGCTGATGCTCTGTGAGAAGCTCACCATAGAAATCATAGAGCAGAGTTCGTTCTACAAATTTTTCCATCTCGAGTCACCTTTGCTATCATAACTGATGAGTTTCCTTTTGTCAAGTATTTTTTCTTGACAAGTTTCATTTTTTTATCATTTTCCGGAATATTCGATTCCACAGGCGGCTGTTCCGATCCATTCCCCCATTTCCACCTGCGTTTCAATCCCCTGTTCTGTATGTTTCAGAAATTCCTCCCGGAAATCCACACGGTCCTTCTGAACCAGAAGGAGAATGGTAGAACCGCCAAACTCAAACCTGCCTTTTTCACTGCCCTTCTTCACCCGTTTTGGTCCATGATAATTTTTGATCCTTCCAACCATCATGGCGCCCACTTCCATCTGAAGGAGCGTACCAAAATTTTCTGTCCGGATCAGACAGTATTCTCTGGTATTTTCATGATACACGGGTACAGATTCCACAGCCACAGGATTTACGGTATGAAGAATGCCGGGAATCCTGATATTTTCTGATTTTTCTCCGTCAGCCGGATAAGAATACCGGTGGTAATCATCGACACAGAGCCGGAAGACACAGGCATAGCCTCCCTCGTATCTTTTTGCCAGCGCAGGATTCTTCAAAATCCGCTCCAGTGTATAAACGCTTCCCTTTATGGTGAATTCTGCTGTCTTATCCAACGGATAAACAGAAAGCTTTCCATCCGAAGGACTGACCAGATGGAGCGGATCGCAATCGATCATCCGCTCGGTGGGAAGGATCTCTCTGGTAAAAAAGTCATTAAACGAACGATAAGGCCTTTTGACATAAGGCCTCATATCCATCTGATTCTTTTCAATAAAAGGGCGGATCAGAAAGCAGGAAACTTTCCGGTCAAGAAAAATCCCGGCTGCTCTTGAAAGTCCCGGCTGTGTCAGGACTTTCAGAAGTATTCTGCCGCAAAAAGAAGTATAAAGTTTTTCGAGAAGCCGGTCCTGACCGGAATTTTCTTCCCGTATCACCCCATCTCTGCCCATACAGCGATGAACAGAAGAAGGAGCTGCTGTTTTTGTTTTTTTCATGTTTCCTTCCTTAATAGATATGCAGCAGTTTTCCCAGGATCACCAGACCTGCTACGATAAAAAAGCACATCAGCTTGTTTCCCGGTTTCAGGACACGGATCTTGCTCACGAAAAGGAACGCCACTACAAACATCACTGCAATGAGGATCCGAAGATAAGCCGTGTGACCACAATAGGGTCTTAAAAGATAGATCAGAGGGAAAATAATGGAGATTGAAGTAACCGGAAGCCCCTCATAACTCTTTCTCCGCTCTTCTGTTTCCTGCTGCCGTCTCATCTCTTTGACATTGAAATAACCCAGACGGATCACTGCAGCCAGTACATACACACACATGGAAACCGTTCCAACCAGACCTCTCACACCCAGAGCGTAGGTCAGGAATGCCGGAAACGCTCCAAAGCAGAAAAGATCACACAACGAGTCGATCTGAATTCCAAAATTTTTTTCATCCTCCGTCCGGTCTTTCTTTGTCCTTGCCACTTTTCCATCCAGCATATCACAGATACCGGATGCCACCAGACAGGCGATCGCATTGCCGAAACGACCATCCAGGGCTTCCGTCATTCCCACAACAGAGCTTAGAAGGCTCATATAAGTGAGTACTACCGTATAGTTGTAAAATCCTATAAACATTTTTGTTTTTTCTCCCTCTCTACATTTTCTTCTGTATTTTCCTGTTTTTTTTCAAAGAAGCCCTCGTCAGCTTCAGGTGTGCGTAAAAGGTGATCGCTGCACTGATGAGCAGTAATGCGTAATAACTGATGCCTCGGCTCAACAGCATACCGGGCAGAAGCTTCTCACCAAAAACCGGTTCAAACATGGTCATAAACAGCCCCTCGCTGACTCCCACGCCTCCCGGCAACGGCAGCATATCCACTGCCACAGAGATCACTGCCTGAAGGATCACTACCAGATACAGAGGCGTTCCGGCAAGTCCAAAGGAACGATACACCAGCCAGGTCACAAAGAACAGGCTGAAACGCTGAAAAATCGTGATCAGCATCACATGAAACACTACTTTTTTATGAGTTCTGAAATAGACACTGGCTTCCCGGTATTTATTCATGGAAAGCAAAAGCTTTCTTGTCCGGGCTCTTTTGTGTTTCAGAAGATGAAGCTTTTCCAGAAAACGGAGCCCGTAATACAGGATCCGCTTGGTCCATTCCGGCACAAAGACCAGGATCATCATACTGGTCACGGCGATCACATTGAGTCCCATTCCCAGATAAAGCAGGTAGCGTGAACTCCCCATATAAGCCAGGATCACAGGTCCCATGAAAAGCAAAACCACAAATCCGACCAGTACCAGCACTGCCTTATAGGTAATGGTCACGATCATCAGCACCAGCGTTGACACAGAAACATCCAGTCCGTCTTTGCTCATATAATAGATCTGTGCCGGCTGACCGCCGGAGGCAGATGGTGTGATACAGCTGTAAAAGAAACCAATAAAGCTGTAGCGGATGCACTGATGCAGCTTCGTCTTTTTCCCCAAGGATGTCATCATATAGTGAATGATCACTGATTCACTGCACACAAAAACAATGACAAGCACAAGCGCCGCAATCAGCCAGCCGGGATCTGCTGTCTCCAGAACACGCCCGATCTCTTCCAGCTCCTGATCTTTCAGAAGCGCATAAAAGGTAAATGCCACCAGAAGCACCAGAAACAGAATCTCCAGAATGCTCTTTTTATTTTTCCTGATAAATTCCATATCCGGTCCCCCTTCTTCCGTCCCTGTCTGTAACGCTTGTTTCTATTTTAGCAATTTTTGACGAATTATACCATTGATTTTTTCATAAAATTGTCTTACGTTTTTGTAATATTTCGTTTTTCCATAAAATTGCCACATCACCTCTGCCAAAAGGAAGCCGGCTGCAATGTCCACCACCACATGCTGACGGATCAAAACGGTAGACAAGGCAATGAGCCAGGCGAATACAAAGGAAAAAATCCGGTACCAGCAGGGAATATCCTTTCGCCCGCGCACAGCAATGTAACAGAACCAGCTGTTCATACAGTGAATGGACGGAAGCAGGTTTTCCGGTTTATCCATCTGATAAAGCCACCGGAGAAGCGTAATGCTGAGAGAATCTCCAGCCAGCTCCGGGCGGACATTCGTAGTAGGGAAAAACACAAAAAACAGGAAACAGACCACGCGGGCGGTCAGATCCGCGGTCAGATAACGGTAAAAATAATCTTTTCCGTTTCCTGCTGCAAGAAGATAATTTACGACCCAGAAAAGATAACAGATCAGATAAATATACACAAAGCCTGGAACGAAGGGAAGCCTCCGGTCCAGGTCAAGGGTAAGATCAAAATGGTAGCGGTTTCCTGCAATAGCCATTCCTCCCCAGTACACCAGATCGTTTAAAAGAAAGGTACTGAGAAGAGGAATGACCGCATAGCCGTATTTTCCGAATAATCTTTTACAGATTTGCATGTGTGAGTTTGGGTTTGTACCCATTGTCCTTCAGAGCTTTGACGATCTTTTCTTTATGCTCTGTTCCGAATGCCTCTACCGTGATCTTCAGTTCCACAGCCGCATTACGGTTGGTGCTGAAGAACTGGTTGTGATCCAGTTTGATTACATTACCCTGCTCTTCTGCCACAACAGCTGCCACTCTTGCCAGTTCACCGGCACGGTCCGGAAGCAGGACAGATACGGTAAAGATACGGTCACGCAGGATCAGTCCGTGCTGGATCACAGAAGACATGGTGATCACATCCATATTACCGCCGCTCAGGATGGAAACCACTTTCTTTCCTTCCGGTTTGAGATGTTTCAGGGCTGCTACTGTCAGAAGACCGGAGTTCTCCACGATCATCTTATGGTTCTCTACCATATCCAGGAAGGAACCGATGATCTCGGCATCAGAAATGGTGATGATATCATCCAGATTCTTCTGAAGATACGGAAAAAGCTTGTCTCCCGGTGTCTTTACGGCTGTACCGTCAGCGATGGTATTGACTGTCGGCAGGGTCACTACATGGCCTTCTTTGAGAGAAGCTTTCATGCAGGCAGCTCCTTCCGGCTCCACGCCGATCACCTTGATTTTCGGATTCAGAAGCTTCGCCAGTGCAGAAACACCGGTAGCCAGTCCGCCGCCGCCGATGGGAACCAGAATGTAATCCACCAGAGGAAGCTCTTTTACGATCTCCATGGCAATGCTTCCCTGACCGGTTGCAACAGTCAGATCATTGAAGGGATGGATAAAGGTCAGACCTTCTTTTGCTTCCAGTTCTTTTGCATACTCGCAGGCATCATCGTAAACGTCTCCTTTTAACACCACTTCAGCACCGTAGCTTTTTGTACGGTTTACTTTGATCAGCGGAGTGGTGCTCGGCATTACGATCACTGCACGCACGCCAAACTTCTTTGCTGCATAAGCCACACCCTGCGCATGGTTTCCTGCGGAAGCGGTAACCAGACCTTTGTTTCTTTCCTCATCCGTAAGGGTGCTGATCTTATAATAGGCTCCACGGATCTTATACGCACCTGTTACCTGCATATTTTCCGGTTTCAGATAGACCTTGTTGCCCGTCTGCTCTGAGAAATAATCACTGTATACCAGCTTCGTCTCTGTGGCAGCCTCTCTTACGATGTTATATGCCTCTTCAAATTTTTCGATGGTCAACTGCTCCATGATGTTTTCCTTCTTTCTGTATGATTTTGTGATGTTCTGTGACCGTTTGAACGAAACGTTCTGAATCGTTGCAATGTTTTACTGCTTGTCCTGGTTTACGTCAAAAAGTGCATTTACAAACTGGTTCGCATCGAACTTCTGAAGATCATCGATGCTCTCTCCCACTCCGATGTATTTCACCGGAATGCCCAGTTCGGAATGGATCGCTACTGCGATGCCTCCTTTGGCGGTTCCGTCCAGCTTCGTCAGGATGATACCGGTGATATCTGCCACCTCTTTGAACTCTTTTGCCTGTGCCAGTGCATTCTGCCCGGTGGTGCCATCCAGTACGACCAGCGTCTCCCGGTAAGCCTCCGGATATTCTTTTTCAATGATCCGGTTGAGTTTTCCAAGTTCCGCCATGAGATTCTTTTTATTGTGAAGTCTTCCGGCGGTATCCACCAGAAGAACGTCCGCACGTCTTGCCTTGGCTGCCTGAATGGCATCATAGACTACCGCTCCGGGATCCGAGCCTTCCTGACCGCTGATGATCTCCACACCGGCCCTGTTTGCCCAGCTTACCAGCTGCTCTCCGGCTGCCGCACGGAATGTATCCGCTGCCGCCAGAACTACTTTTTTGCCCTGATCCTTGAGTTTACCGGCCAGTTTACCGATGCTTGTGGTTTTTCCCACACCATTGACACCGATGACCAGCACCACCGATATGCGGTTTTCAAACTCATAGGCCGTCTCTCCCACATTCATTTCATCCTTGATGCTTTCAATGAGAAGCTCTTTGCATTCAGACGGATTTTTGATGTGCTGCTCCTTCACCTTTCTCTTCAGGTCTTCAATGATGGACGTTGTGGCGTTGATCCCGAGATCACCCATAATGAGGATCTCTTCGATCTCGTCATAGAAATCGTCATCAATGCTTGAAAATCCGCTGAAGATCGAATCGATCCCCGATACGATATTGTTTCTGGTCTTGGTCAGCCCTTCCACCAGACGTTTAAAAAAACCTTTCTTTTCTTCCATATTCCACTCCATTTATCACTCATCCAGGTCATCCTCAATGAGATTTACCGAGACAAGGGCGGACACTCCTTTTTCCTGCATGGTGATGCCATACAGGCGGTCGGCAGCCGCCATCGTGCCCCGTCTATGTGTTATAATAATAAACTGTGTATTTTTTGTCAACTTATGAAGATAATTTGCATACCTGGCAACATTGGATTCATCCAGTGCCGCCTCGATCTCATCCAGCAGACAGAACGGAGACGGTTTCAGATTCTGGATCGCAAAGAGCAGGGCGATCGCTGTGAGTGCCTTCTCACCGCCTGAAAGCAGGATCATATTCTGAAGCTTCTTTCCGGGCGGCTGTGCAATGATGCGTACACCCGCCTCCAGGATATCTTCTCCCTCCACAAGCTCCAGTTTGCCATGGCCGCCGCCGAAAAGCTGACGAAAAGCCTTATCGAACTCTGCCTGGATCCGGACAAAGTTTTCTTCAAACTGCCGGCGCATACCTGCATCCAGCTCATCGATGACACCAAGAAGCACTTTTTCACTCTCCACCAGATCATCATGCTGTTCCTTCAGAAAGCCATGACGGTCAAAAAGTTCTTTGTATTCCTCGATCGCATTGACATTAACGCTTCCGAGAGACCGGATCTCGTTTTTCAGGTCGGCAACTGCTTTCCGCAGCTGATTCATCTCCGGATATTCTTCCCGTTTCAGTTCTTTCGCACTGCCCGGGGTCAGTTCGTACTGTTCCCAGATATCATTGATCCTGCTGTCCCTGGTTTCCTCCAGTTTTTCCTGACGGGCACTCAGTCGGAAATTTTCCTTCTCCAGAAGACTCTTCTGTTCCGTCAGAGCTTCCCGCTCACTGAAAAAGCCTTTCTGAGTCACCATACAAGTATTTTTTTCTTCCGTCAGCGCTTTGATCTTTTCTTCTGTTTCCTTCTGGATGCCTGCTCCGGAATCGATGCTTTCCTGGATTTTTTTCAGATTTTCTTCTTTCTGAAGTGTTTCTGTCTCTCCATCTTCCAGTTTTTTCTGAACAGAAAGCTTTTCTTCATTCAGGCTTCGGACTTCCCGTTCCATACGGCTGGTGTTCTGTTTCAGGAAATCTTCCTTCTGGAGAAAACCTGCCAGACGGAGATGCACATTTTCAAAACGCTGCTTTTGTTCCGTCAGATTGGCCCGTTCCTCTTCCAGAGCTTTCTGATTCCGCTCGATCCGCTCATTGAGCTCCTGTTCCTGTTTCACAGAAGTATCCAGTTCTTCCTGGATCCGGAGTTTTTCCTCTTTGATCTCTGCCATCTGCGCTTCGATCTCCACAGCCTCATCCTTCAAATGATGATAACCGGAGGCTGTTTCATCCCGTCTGGCTTCCATCTGGCTGATCTCCATTTTTGCCGTATTCTGGACCAGGTATTCCTTCTGGAGTTTTTCTGCCAGCGCTGCGATCTTATCTCTCAAAGCATTCCGTCTGCTCCGGTTTTCATCGATAGACTGATTCAGAGCATCCAGATCCTTCCTCAGAAGTTTTACGCTCTCTTCCAGCTCCTCGATCTCACGACGCCGGCCCAGAAGATTGCTGGAATTCCTGAAGGAACCACCTGTCATGGAACCGCCTGGACTTAAAAGCTCTCCCTCCAGTGTAACGATCCGCAGAGAATACCGGTATTTTCTGGCCAGGGCTACCGCATGGTCAATGGTATCCACCACTACCACTCTGCCCAGAAGGTAACGTACCAGACCTTCATATTGCTGATCTGCCCGGACAAGCGTACTGGCAAGACCGATGACTCCCGGTTCTTTTAAGGCTCCATTGTCCGTAAAACCGCCTCTTAAGCCCACGCTGGTCAGGGGCAGAAACGTCGCCCGGCCAAATTTATTTTTCTTCAGAAAATCGATCATCCGCTTGGCAGTCTCTTCATCTGCGGTAACGATGTTCTGAATACTGCCGCCAAGAGCTGTCTCAATAGCCACCTCATAAGCTTTTTCTACTTTGATCAGATCAGCTACCACACCGAGAAGACCGGGCTCCCGTGCTTTCTGCTCCATACAGCGGCGGATGCTGTTTCCGTATCCGTCATATCGTTCTGTAATGTTTTTCAAGGATTCCAGACGGGAGGCCTCACGGTGAAAAGCCGTCTGTCCCTGCTCCGCCTGCTGATTCTGTGTCATCAGCTCCTGACGAAGCTTTTCCACCGCATCTTCATATGTACGGCTTTCTTCTGTCAGTTCTTCGATCCGGTCAGAAACCGTTTCATATTTTTCCTGCAGTTCTTTCAGGGAATCTTCCTGTTCATTTTCTTCACTTCGAAGTCTCAAGAGCTTCTGGCTCACTTCCGCCCGGCGGATCTGGTTCTGCTCCATCATCGTGTCATACCGCTGGATCTTTCCCTTGGTCGAAGCGCGTTGGTTCAGGATCCGGATGATCTCATTTTTATCCCCTTCTATTTCCCGGTTCAGATGAGAAATAGAGGCTTCAATGGCATCATTTTCCACGGAAGTATCTTCTTCCTCTTCCTGAGCCTTCTTTCGCTCTTCCTTCAGATCTGTGAATTCCTGGCGGCTGTTTTCCAGCTCTTTTTTTCGCTCTTCCAGTTCTTTTTCAATGATCTCCAGACGTTCCAGCTGGTTTTTCCGGGAAGTTTCCACGGAACGGATCTGTTCCCGCAGGACATCCATCTGTCCGGCCAGCTGCTGGCGTTTCAGCTGGTTCTCACTGTTTTTCGCCCGTTCCCCTTCGATCTGTCCGTCCAGATGGGTGATTTTTTCTTCCAGACGGTCATACTCCGTACGGATTTTTTCATACTTCTGGTTGTTTTCTTTCAGATCCCTTTCGGAAATTGCCAGTTTTTCCTCAAGTGCCGCCAGTTCTGCCCTGCTCTCTTCCATTTCCAGAAGAAACATGTTGACATCCAGAACTTTCAGTTCATCTCTCTTTTTCAGATAGATCTTTGCTGTCTCGGACTGTTTTTCCAGCGGTCCTAACTGTCTGGTAAGTTCAGAAAGGATATCATTGACACGGACCAAATTCTGGCGTTCATCCTCCAGTTTTTTCTGGGCAGCCGCTTTTCGCCGTTTGAATTTGACAATGCCCACAGCCTCATCAAAAAGCTCCCGCCGTTCTTCCGGTTTTCCACTCAGGATCTTGTCGATCTGCCCCTGTCCGATGATGGAATAGCCTTCCTTACCGATACCGGTATCGTAAAACAGCTCATTGATATCTTTCAGACGGCAGGCAGAACCGTTGATGCGGTATTCGCTTTCTCCTGACCGGTAGACACGCCTCGTGACCGTCACTTCATCGAATTCAATGGGAAGCTTATGGTCTGAATTATCCATTGTGATAGAGACAGAAGCAAAGCCCATAGGTTTCCGGTTTTCTGTTCCGGAAAAGATAACATCCTGCATACTGGCGCCACGGAGAGACTTGGCACTCTGTTCTCCAAGAACCCAGCGTACCGCATCCCCTACATTGCTCTTTCCGCTGCCGTTTGGTCCCACGATACCGGTAATTCCGTTGTGGAACTCGAACAGGATCTTATTCGCAAAGGATTTAAAGCCCTGTACTTCAATGCTCTTCAGATACATGCAGTTACTCCTGTTTTTCTTTCCAGTTGATCAGACAGCGGTACGCAGCATCCTGCTCGGCCGCTTTCTTGGTCCGTCCTTTTCCGCTGCTCTTCTTTTCTCCTGCCACATAAAGATCCACCAGAAAGGTCTTGTCATGGTCCGGGCCTTCTTCACCGGTGAGCACATAGGAGATTTCTCCGTCATGCCAGTTTTTCTGTACCTGTTCCTGTAAAATAGTCTTGCTATCATAAAAGAGCTTTTTATGCTCAATATCCGTCATAATAAAGCGATGTACGAACTCTTTTGCACTAGCAAAACCACCGTCCAGATAAATCGCACCGATCAGGGCTTCCATTGCATCTGATACGATAGAGTCTCTTTTTCTTCCTCCGGTATGCTCTTCTCCTTTGCCAAGAAGGAGAAAATCTCCCAGATCCAGTGCCCTTGCGCAAAGAGCCAGCGTGGGTTCACAGACAATACTGGCACGCAGCTTTGTCAGATCTCCTTCCGGAAGAGCCGGATAATTGCGGAACAGAAATTCACTGCTGACCACCTCAAGGACGGCATCTCCCAGGAATTCCAGCCTTTCATTGTCATGATAACCTTTTGCCTTATGTTCATTTGCGTAAGAGCTGTGGGTCATAGCCTGCTTCAAAAGAAGGGGATTCTGAAAATGATACCCACTCTTTTTCTCCAGTAGCTCAAACTGATGATTTTCCATTGTTTTTCTCCTTTTCCCCTGTTATTAGCGGATGTTCTCTATCCACTTCCACCGCCTTTTCATAAACGCAGCCGCTTCGCATTTAATAGAAAAAAGGGATGTCTGAAACATCCCCTCTTTGCGGTAATCCGAATTTAGTTTACGGCGTTTTTGATCTGTTCTACAGCATCGCCTACAGTAACGATCTTCTCGGCTTCCTCAGATGGAATCTCGATATCAAACTCTTCCTCGATTCCCATGATGATCTGGAATACATCCAGAGAATCTGCACCCAGATCATCTACAAAAGTGGTATCCATCGTGATCTCATCTGCATCCACATTTAAAACTTCCGCGATAATATTCTTCAACTTTTCGAATTCCATAACATTCAATCCTCTCTTAATTCTTCTTTTACCGATATGTGCTCTTTGATTTTTTCATTGATGTTCTGCTGTTTGAACTGCACACACTGAATAATAGAATGGGTGATCTCCACGGCTTTGGAACTTCCGTGTGTCTTCACCACAAGCCCCTTCAGTCCAAGAAGAGGTGCACCGCCATACTCACTGGCGTCGAAAGATTTCAGTGTGGCCTTCAGAGCGGGTTTCACCAGAAGTGCCCCGATCTTGCTCCGAAGATTCTGCATCATACCGATTTTTACTTTACTGATCAGAGCAGCTCCGACACCTTCATAAAGCTTCAGGATCACATTGCCGACAAAAGCCTCACAGACAATGACGTCACAGACACCGGCCGGAATATCCCGTGCCTCCACGCTGCCGATAAAATTGATGTCCTGACATGCTTTCAGAAGAGGGAAGGTCTCTTTTACCAGTGCATTTCCTTTTTCTTCTTCTGCACCGATATTAACGATTCCCACTCTCGGGTTTTTCACTCCGACTACATTCTCCATATAGATCGACCCCATCTTTGCAAACTGCACCAGATGAGAAGGTCTGGCATCCACATTGGCTCCGCAGTCGATCAGCAGTGCCACCCCGTCCTTTGTAGGGATCAGCGGTGCAAGGGGCGGACGTTCCACGCCTTTGATCCTGCCTACGATCACCTGTCCGCCTACCAGAACAGCTCCGGTACTGCCTGCAGACACAAAAGCATCTGCCTCGCCCTTTTTCACAAGATTCATTCCGACCACAATAGAAGAATCCTTCTTTTTGCGAATGGCGTTCACCGGCGGCTCTGCCATCTCAATGATCTCTGAAGCATTTACCACTTCTATACGGTCTTTCGGATAGGTATACTTCGATAACTCTCCTTCTACCAGTTCCTGGCGGCCTGTCAGGATCACCTTGATGTCATTCCTGAGGTTTACCGCATCCACAGCCCCTTTTACTGTTTCCTGCGGTGCGTTGTCTCCGCCCATGGCGTCTACAACGACTCTTACAAGTTCCTGCATGATTCATCCTCCTTGTACTATGACTAATATACTAGACATCATTCTAAAAATCAACAGTAAATTTTGAGAAGTTCATAGCCATGGAGCTCGGGCTGTGCTATAATCAAAGACTCTGAGGGGAGAAACGCATAAATGAAGCCGAAAGGAGAACACGATGTTTAACGTATCCCAGTTTCTCGAACTGAGAAATTTAAAAAACCGCTTTGAAAAAAATCACCCGAAATTCTTTCCGTTTATCCGGGCTGCCAGAAAAAAGGCTCTGATGGAGGGAAGCATCCTTGAGATCACCGTTACTCCGCCGGACGGAGAGCCGATCTCTACGAACCTGAAGGTGCAAAGTTCTGATCTGGAACTCTTGCAGAAGCTGACGGAGGTTCTCAGTCAGAACCAGTAGAAGTTTTTCGCTTTGGGAAAGCGGCGAGAAAAGAACGAGGGGGAAACCAGGACTACGCAGCTCCGATGGTTTCCCCCTCGTATTTTCAAGCAGGCTTTAAGAAAGCCTACACTTCTCTTATCATACAATACTGTTTGAGATCAAAATGTTTATTCAGCACACCATACAATTTAAAGCCGAGGTGCTGGTAAAATTCCACATTTTTCGGATTGTGCGTCTCCAGCGATACCATCATGTGATGTCTATCCGCATAGTGAAGTACTTCGTTCATGAGTAAAGCTGCCAGTCCGTGATGCTGCATACTGGGTCTGACGGCCAGATAGATCACATGCAGCCGGTTGTCCTGATGCAGCTGATCGGTCCAGTTGGAATTCAGATAATCCCTTCCAAGGACAAAATTCCAGAACGTTTTCATACTGGCATCTTCCTTCAGAAGATAGCCCTCTGTCCGGAGCACTGCTTCGATCTCTGTAAAATAATATTTAAACAGATTGTATGGTTCTGCTTCATCCGAAACCACCAGAAGGCTGTTCAGTTCTTTGCTGTCTGCATAGATCTCACAGGTTTCATAAAACTCTGTCAGGTCACACTTAAAAAGCTCCGGCATAAGTCTTTCCCGGATTTCATCATCCGGTATCAGTTTCTGATAAAGCGGATCTTCCCGGAAGCATGCTGTCAGAAGCTTCTCCAGCTCCGGCAGATCCTCCTTCTGTACCCGGTATAATCGATCTGTTTCCATGATTCCTCCTATAACAGTTGTTTTGCTTCCTGAAGGGTCAGGAGCATTTTTTCCGTGGATTTGATCATGTAATCCACATCCTCCTTCAGATAGGACTGCTGTCTCTTCTCCACAGCCTCCAGCCGGAGGATCTCATCCCTGACATCTGTTTCACCACTATGGTACTTTTTCAGAAGCCCTTCCACCAGATCATACAGGTTTTCATGATGAACGATACGGCCGGCGCCCCACTGCAGCCGCTCCGCTTCCTGATGAAAAACATAGTCCGTAAAATGCTGGTAGACACTCCGGCTGAACTGGAACGCATAGGCATTGTTGTCGATCTCGTAGAGTGCTTCCAGTGCCGTTTCCGGGTTTTTCCGTTTCAGGGAACGAATGGCTTTACGGATATAATAAAGATTGTTCTGGGCAGCCTCTTCCGGGAAAAGCACCTCATCTGACCAGTTCAGACGTACAAAACGATCCTGTTCCATCTTAAATACAGCGAGAAGTTTCTTTTCCGCTTCCCGGATCTTCTCAAGATTCATTTTTTCACCTGCCAGATAGGCTTCGTTCACATCCCAGATCCGGTCATAGATCTCATCCGAAAGCTCCTGGGCTTTTTCCAGAAGTTCCAGAAGCGTGGTTACCCTGGCTCCCGCTTTCTGGCAGTAGATCACATCCAGACTCTTGGCTGCTTCTTCAAAAACTTCCGCAAAATTCAAAGGCACAACTGCCTGGGAATCCAGTTCCAGCAGAAGCAGTCCGTAAAGCTCATGATGAAAACGATAGACCGCCTCATCGTAGAACTCGTCACTGTCAAACTGCGAATGGTAGTGCGTTTCCATAAAAGGTCCTGCACTGAATTCGTTGACCATGGAGGGAATGCCTCCGATGGCTACAGAAAAGTCATCCGACCAGGTCTCAATGGGTGCGGACACCCGAACGCCTTCCAGATAAGCCGGCGTCAGAGCAGGAAGTTTTTTCACACACTCTTCCAGGAAATCACGGTACTCATACGTACTGCGGATGCCGTCCAGATTTCCGTTGGAAAGAGCCGGAAGTTCAAAATTAAAGTTTCCGATGACTTTACCCGCCCAGTCCGGATGCACTTTGAAGATCTCCTGATAAGCACCGGTAGACCAGTCATACTTGGTATCACACTTTCCCCACTCTTCCGCTGCCATGGCACAGAAAACCCAGGTGTTTTCCGGCTGATAACCGATCTTCAGAAAGGCTCTGGCGATTCCGAGCATCATGGCAATGGCCGTATTGTCATCCTGGAAACCGCTGAAATAAGAATCATAATGGGCGGAAAGAAGGATCATCCGTTCCGGGCGTTTTCCCGGTATTTCACCCACGATATTATAGGTGGGTACATCCTTCATGACCACGGAACGGGCATCCAGCCCTACCCGGATCTCCCCTTTTTCATCCAGACACTCCCGGATCCTCTCCCAGTCTTCCTGAGACATGGAAAAGGCCGGTGCTTCTGCGGGGCCTGCAATATCCTGCGCATTTAATGCCTGCTTGTCGATCTGGCCATAGCCTCCTGTCTGAACGGCAATGAGCGCTTTTGCCCCCTTTTCATATGCCTGATAAACCGGAAAGTTGATCCACCACTCATTTCTCTGGTTGATCTCAACTACCACCAGCTTTCCGCGTACTTCTTTCCCTTCGTAATCTCTGGCAGTTCCTTTTCCCAGGAAAACAAGGTCAAAGCTCTCCTCATCATTTGTCACAAAATCGGTCTGGTAAGCGCCAAGGATCACCCGGCAGGTTTTCCCCGCCCGGTCCCTGTATGTAAGTTCTGCCTTTTCAAACTCCCATCCGTCCACCAGGATCTCATCCTTCCGGACATTGGAAAGCCCCATGGCTTCCATTTCTCTTTTCAGTTGTTCACCGGTCTCAAATTCAGCCCGTGAGCCGGCCGGGCGGTAGCCCAGCTTCGGATTGCTGCGGTACTCTTCCATTTCCTTGGCAAGGCGGCAGGAGGCCGCCACATCCAAAGCTTCCATATACTGTTCTTTCCACGCCATTTTTTATCTCCTCCCGGGCTGCATTCAAGTCCGTATTTTTTTACAGCAGTTCCCGGATGCCTTTTACGATCTCCTGAATAGTGCCTTCCTTGAAGGGACTCTTCAGGCCGTTTTCCTCCAGCATTTCTGCATAAAAGCCGCAGCCGGACTCCCTGCTGAATTTCAGGTAGCTTTCAAAAGCTGCCTTATAGTCTTTTTCCATCCAGATCCGGTACTGGAATGCACTGGTCTGGGCAATACAGTAATCAATATAGTAGAAGGGACCGGCATAAATATGATTCTGTCTCTGCCAGTAGCTTCCGCTTCCAAAGAAAGGATATTCCTCTCCGAAATCCAGATGCGGTTTGTAAACCTTTTCCAGCTCTTTCCATGCCGCTTTCCGCTCTTGTGGTGTCATTTCCGGATGATCGTATACGATATGCTGGAATTCATCCACCATACAGCCGTATGGGATAAAGGCAACGGCATCCTCCACCTGGGATCTCTTGAAATCATCTGCCCGGTCTCCGAAGAACAGATCCATCCAGGGATTGGTGAAAAATTCCATTGACATAGAATGTGTCTCTGCTGTTTCCATGGTGATATCTGCATGCTCCAGGATCGGGTCGTCTGCTGTCAGATAACCCTGGAAAGCATGACCGCACTCATGCGTGATAACATCCACATCTCCGCTGGTTCCATTGAAATTGGCAAATACGAAGGGAGCATGGAAATCCGGCATATAAGTCATATAGCCGCCCACTTTTTTATTGGCTCCGGGAAGCACCTGCAGAAGATGGTTATCCAGCATAAAATCGAAAAATTCTCCGGTCTGCTCAGAAAGTTCCCGGTACATTTTCTGACCTGCCAGAAGGGTATCCTCATAACTTCCGACGGGCTTCGGACTTCCCTGCGGGAAGCTGACGCCTTCATCACAGAAATACAATTTGTCAAGGCCCAGACGTACCCGGCGGTTCTCCCAGAGCTCCTCTGCCAGGGGAACCCAGTCTTTCTTGATCTGGTCGCGGAATTTTTCCACCTCCGGACGACGATAGCTGTTCCGGATCATCCGGTTATAACCCAGCTCGGTAAAATTCTCATATCCCAGTGCTTTCGCCTGAGCCGTACGGTTTTTCACCAGGGCGTCATAGATCTCATCCAGCTCTTTTTCCTTGCTGGCATAGAAAGCATCCACTTTCTTTCCTGCTTCCTGTCTGATCTTCCGGTCTTTGGAATGCTGGAAGGGAGTCATCTGCGGAATATTGTAAATCTCGCCTTCCCACTCGATCTTTGCGGAAGCCATCATTTTCTCATAACGGCTGACGAGCGCATTCTCTTCCTGTTTCAGAGGAATAATGGCCTCGCTGGTGGATTTTTCCGCCAGCTCCATATTACGGAAAGCAGGACTGCCGATTTTTTCTTCCAGTTCCCTGCGAAACGGCGATTTTAAAAGCAGCTTGGCATATTCCACGGCAAGGTTGCTGTAAGCCGGATATTCCAGATCGTAATAATCCTTTTCCTGATCATAGAACACATCCGAGGTATCCAGGCTGTTTCTTGTAGAGGCCAGCGCCATCTCCGTCTGGATATGTCTCGTTCTTTCATAATACTTCTGATGGACACGGAACTGTTCTTCGGCACTTTTTGCTGCCTGGAATTCCTCCATCAGTTCTTTTAATGCTTTGGTCTCCTCCGCAAAATCAATGCGGCTGTACGGCATTTCTTCGTACTTCATGTTTCATAAATCCCCCTGTTTTCTGGTTTTCTTATTCTTTGGGTTTTCCGTCTGCCGGATTCGCAAACCCTGCCTTATCATGATGTTGGGGTCAAAAGGTCTTTTGCCCCCAACTGATGCCTACGAATTGCTCCGCTGCAAAGCAGCTCCCGCAA
>CAKRQP010000008.1:0-38592 GCA_934393555.1 uncultured Lachnospiraceae bacterium | reverse complement strand
AAGTCAAAATTCCATCGCCAGGGGCGATTTTCGGAGGTAGAAAAAAGTGTTAGAAAATATAAGATTATCCTTTCAGGGAGTCTGGTCTCACAAGATGCGTTCTCTCCTGACCATGCTGGGCATCATCATCGGTATCGCATCCATCATTGCCATTGCGTCCACCATTCAGGGAACCAATGAGCAGTTGAAGCAGAACCTTCTGGGAGCAGGAAACAATACCGTTAATGTAAAACTCTGCCGCTCTGATTCAGAGTATGAATTTGATAACTACAGTGGGATTCCGGCAGGAGTTCCGGTTTTTTCGGAGAGTGACCGTGAAAAAATGCTGGATGTGGAAGGTGTCGAAGACATTGCCTTTTACAACAGCCGGAGCTATTCCAGTGATGTCTGGTATCAGAATACAAACCTTCAGGGTGCTTCCATTATGGGGATCGACAGCCACTATCTTAATACCTGCGGCTATGAGATCCGGACAGGAAGAAGCTTTATAGAGAAGGATTATACAGATTTCCGCCGGGTCGCTATCCTGGATGATACGGCTGCCACCAGTCTTTTTCAGGAAGAAAGCCCGCTGGGAAAGACCATTGAGCTGAGTGGTTCTCCTTATATCGTTGTCGGTGTGGCACAGAAAAAGGATGAATACCAGCCGGTGATCAATTCCGTTGATGAGTATTACAGCCTTATGAGCGATTCTGATAGCAGCGGCGTGGTGTATATCCCTTCTGCTGACTGGGGGATTTCCTTTCAGTATGATGAACCGCAGAACATTGTGATCAAAGCAGAAAACACGGATTACATGAAGACTGTGGGAAAAGATGTAAAAAGCATTGCAAATGATCTTCTGAGTGTGGGAAAAAGTTCCGACATCAAGTATAAAGCAGACAAGATGATCGAGAAGATCGAGGAAGAGCAGAAGATGAACACGGCTGCCAACCAGCAGCTCATCTGGATCGCAGGGATCTCTCTTCTGGTCGGTGGTATCGGTGTTATGAACATTATGCTTGTGACTGTTACCGAGCGTACCAGTGAGATCGGCCTTAAGAAAGCGATCGGAGCCAAGAAAAAGAGGATCCTGGCCCAGTTCCTTACGGAAGCGGCCGTTCTTACCAGCATGGGAGGAATCATCGGTGTGATCGTTGGAAATATTCTGGCGAAAGTCATATCCAATATGACGGATACGCCTACGGCGATCAGTGTGCCGGTTATCGTGGTTTCTGTTCTGTTCTCCATGCTTATCGGTATTCTTTTCGGACTTCTGCCCTCTATCAAGGCGGCAAATCTGAACCCCATCGACGCACTGCGTCACGAATAATAAAAAAAGCTCTCCGGCACATCCGAAAAAGCCGGGGGGCTTTTTTCAATTCTGCGGAGAATTCTGCGGGATCTAGTACAGTGAAAATTAAGTATCTGCTATATTGACGCAGGATGATTTCTTCATATGCAAGGCGGAGGAATGAGGCGTAGCGGTGGCTACGTCGATTGACGACAACGCAGCAGATGAAAAATCAGACAAGACAATATGGCGGTTACTTAATATTCACTGTACTAGGTAAAAAAAGCTTGCAGAATGGCAGGATCTGTGGTATACTGCCCTAGTCTAAAATAAAACACGTATGTGGATTCCGAGGACGGTGCCCGAAAAGGTTTCCAAGGAAGAATAAAACATACGGAAGAACAAAACCAAAGGAGATAAAAGACATGAGCGTTATTTCAATGAAACAGTTACTCGAAGCCGGCGTACATTTTGGTCATCAGACCAGAAGATGGAACCCCAAAATGGCTCCCTACATCTACACCGAGAGAAACGGCATCTACATCATCGACCTTCAGAAATCTGTAGGAATGGTTGACACCGCTTACAAGGCAGTATTTGATATCGCTGCTGAGGGTGGAAACATTCTTTTCGTTGGTACCAAGAAACAGGCTCAGGACGCTGTAAAGACAGAGGCTGAGCGTTGTGGAATGTACTATGTAAATGAGAGATGGCTCGGCGGAATGCTGACCAACTTCAAGACCATCCAGAGCCGTATCAATCGTCTGAAAGAGATCGAGACCATGGAGCAGGACGGTACTTTCGAGGTACTGCCGAAGAAAGAGGTTATCGCTCTTCGCAAAGAGATGGATAAACTGCAGAAGAACCTGGGCGGAATCAAAGATATGAAGAAGATCCCGGATGCAATCTTCGTAGTAGATCCGAAAAAAGAGAAAATCTGCGTACAGGAAGCTCATACTCTGGGTATTCCGCTGATCGGTATCGCTGATACCAACTGTGATCCGGAAGAGCTGGATTATGTGATCCCGGGTAACGATGATGCAATCCGTGCTGTAAAACTGATCGTTTCCAAGATGGCAGATGCTGTTATCGAGGCAAATCAGGGTGCTGAGGAAGAAGTTTACGAGGGAACCGACGTAGAGACCGAGGAAGCACCGGTAGAAGAGTAATCATCATACGATGGAGGGAATGTAAAAATGGCTATTACAGCAGCAATGGTAAAAGAACTGAGAGAAATGACCGGCGCAGGCATGATGGACTGCAAAAAGGCTCTGACTGAGACTGACGGTGATATGGATAAAGCCGTTGAGTTTCTGAGAGAAAAAGGTCTTGCAAAGGCTCAGAAAAAAGCCAACAGAATCGCAGCTGAGGGTATCGTAGTTGACGTTGTAGCTGAGGACGGTAAGAGCGCAGTAGCCGTAGAGGTAAACTCTGAGACCGACTTTGTTGCAAAGAACGAGAAGTTCCGTAACTATGTAAAGACTGTTGCAGATCAGGCTCTGACCACTGAGGCAGCCGATATCGACGCTTTCCTGGCTGAGAAATGGCACCTGGATGAGAGCAAAACTGTAGCTGAGGAGCTGGCAGCTCAGATCGCTGTTATCGGCGAGAACCTGAAGATCCGTCGTTTCCAGCAGGTGAAAGAGGAGAACGGTTTCGTTGCTTCCTACATTCACGCTGGCGGAAAGATCGGTGTTCTGGTTGACGTTGTTACCGATGTGGTAAATGACGAGATCCAGGAGATGGCTAAGAACGTAGCTATGCAGGTAGCTGCTCTGAAACCGCTCTACACCAGCAGAGACGAGATCTCCGCAGACTACATCGCACATGAGAAAGAGATCCTTCTTGCTCAGATCAAAAACGATCCGAAAGAGTCTGCAAAACCGGAGAAAGTAATCGAGGGTATGATCAACGGCCGTGTAAACAAAGAGCTGAAAGAGATCTGCCTGCTTGATCAGGTTTATGTAAAAGCTGAGGACGGAAAACAGTCCGTGAAAGCATATGTTGACTCTGTAGCAAAAGCTGCAGGTGCTAACATCACCATCAAAGGCTTCGTTCGTTTTGAGACCGGTGAAGGCCTTGAGAAGAAGAACGAGGATTTCGCAGCTGAAGTTGCAAAACAGATGAACGCTTAATCTGTGAGAAACTGAAAAGTTGAATCAGGAAAGACTCCGGGAGTCTTATGAACGCTCTGTTCTGGAGTGGGAATAAGATTCCGGGAGTTTTTTTCAAAGAAAGGGAAACTGTTTATGGAAAAAGGAACAATCTTCAAATTTCATAACGATCTGGATACCGACCAGATCATAGCATCTCAGTATCTTCTGCTTCCAAACCTGGACGAGATGAAAAGCCACACGTTTGAATCTCTGGACCCGGATTTTTCCAAGAAAGTCAAAGCAGGAGATTTTGTCATTGGCGGTGAAAACTTCGGCTGCGGCTCATCAAGAGAGCAGGCTCCCGGTGTTCTGAAAGCGCTGGGTGTGCAGGCAGTTATCGCCAAATCCTTTGCCCGGATCTTTTTTCGGAATGCCATCAATATCGGACTTCCGGCCATCGTCTGCAAGGACCTTCCTGATGAAGTAAAGACCGGCGATACGATGATCCTTCATATGTCAGAAGGAACAGCTGAAGCCAACGGGAAAACGTATTCCTGCACGAAACTGCCGGAATACATGCAGAACATACTGAACCAGGGCGGCCTGATCGCTTCTCTGAACCGGGAGGAGGAAAAATAATGGGAATGACCATCGCTGAAAAAATCATTGCAGCAGCAGCCGGAGTGGATTCTGTAAAACCGGGAGATATCCACACAGTGGAACTGGACCGTCTTATGAGCAATGACGGAACCACGCATCTGACGGTGGATATGTACCGGAATAAACTGAAACATCCGCATATCAAGGACACAAAGAAGCTGGTATTTATCGTGGATCATAACGTCCCTTCCGATAATCCGAAGACCGCAGCCTCCCAGAAAAAAATGCGTGATTTTGCCAAAGAGAATCATATTGACTTCTGGGAAGGCAAGGGTGTATGTCATCAGGTGATGATGGAAAATTATGTCCGTCCCGGCGAACTGATCTTCGGCGCAGACAGCCATACCTGCTCTTACGGAGCGCTGGGTGCTTTCGGTACAGGTGTGGGTTGTACGGATTTTCTTTACGGCATGGTAACGGGTACCTCCTGGGTGCTGGTTCCGGAGACTGTAAAGTTCAATCTCATCGGCAGACTGCCTGAGGGTGTTTATGCCAGAGATCTGATCCTTACCATCATCGGTGAGATCGGAGCCAACGGCTGTAATTACCAGGTTATGGAGTTCACCGGCGAGGGAGCGAAGACGTTAAGCATCAGTGACCGTATGGTGCTCTGTAACATGGCTGTAGAGGCCGGAGCAAAGACCGGTATTTTTGAGGCTGACGAGAAGGCCCTGGAGTACTTAAAAGAGCACGGAAGAGAGCCCAAGGCTGTCTACAAGAGCGATCCAGACGCCGTTTACGCAAGAGAGTACACCTTCGACCTCTCCAAAGTCCGTCCGGTAGCCGCAAAACCGGATTTTGTGGACAATGTGGTTCCGGTTGAAGAGGTCGCAGGTCTTCCCATTGACGAAGCTTTCTTAGGTTCCTGTAACAATGGCCGGATCGAAGATCTCCGGGTGGGAGCAGAGCTCATCAAGGGCAGAAAAGTTGCAGATAAGGTGCGTTTTCTGGTAGTTCCTGCCAGTCTTACCGTTTACCGCCAGGCTTTAAAAGAAGGTCTGATCGATATCTTCATGGAAGCCGGAGCCATTGTCATGAACCCCAACTGCAGTGTCTGCTGGGGAAGCTGTCAGGGTGTCATCGGCGAAAATGAAGTGCTGATCAGCACCGGAACCAGAAACTTTAAGGGACGTGCCGGTCATCCGAGTTCCAAGGTTTACTTAGGTTCTGCCGCAACGGTAACAGCCTCTGCCATCGCAGGAAAGATCGCTCTGGCAGGTGAGATCAGATAACAGCAGATAGGAGAATACATTATGGAGACATCATTTACAGGACGGATCTGGGTCCTGGGAGATGATATCGATACGGATATCATTATCCCTACGGAGTATCTGGCGCTCAAGACCATTGACGATATGAAACAGTACGGCTTCAGTCCCCTTCGACCGGAACTGGCCGGAGAGATCCGGAAAGGCGATATCATTGTTGCCGGAAAGAACTTCGGCTGCGGTTCCTCCAGGGAGCAGGCTCCGGAGATCATCAAAGCACTGGGGATCCAGTGCGTCATCGCAAAATCCTTCGCGCGGATCTTTTTCCGCAATTCCATCAACAATGGCCTTCTGCTCATCGAGCAGCCGGAACTGCACGATCATGTGAAAGAAGGCGATGAAGTCACCGTTGTCATGAACCAGCATGTGGATCACAATGGAAAACAGTATCCCATCGCTTCCCTGCCGGAGAATCTCATGGATATTTTAAGAGCCGGCGGACTGGTGAAAGCCATGCGGAAGCTGAATGGTCTGGACTGACCGGGAAGGAGAAAAATATGGGCGAGACAGTGATTGAAAAGATCATTCATCATAATACGGGCAAACAGGTAAAGCCGGGTGATATCGCTACCGTTTCGGTGGACCGGGTCATGATCCATGACATTTTTATCCCCTTTGTCGCTGAAAAATTTGAAGAGATGGGATTTCAGAAGCTCTGGGATCCGGATAAAGCAGTGCTGATCTATGACCATCTCGTACCGGCCAGTCAGCTGGATGATACGAGACACTTCCATACGGGAGATGCCTTTGCAGAAAAATACGGCATGACCCATGTACACAGAAGCGATGGTATCTGCCACCAGCTGATGACGGAAGCCGGCTATGTAAAGCCGGGAGATGTGGTTTTCGGTACGGACAGCCATACCACAACTTATGGCTGTGTGGGTGCCTTTTCCTCCGGTATCGGTTATACCGAAATGGCAAGCATTCTGGGAACCGGAAGCATGTGGATCCGTGTGCCGGAAACGCTCAAAGTCGTCATCAATGGAAAACTGCCGGAAAATGTCATGTCCAAGGATGTGATCTTACGGCTCCTGGGTGATCTGGGAGCAGACGGAGCCACCTACCGGGCACTGGAATTTACCGGAAGCACCGTGGAGGAGATGTCCGTTTCCAGCCGTATGACCATGGCAAACATGGCGGTGGAGGCAGGAGCCAAATGTGCGCTCTTCACACCGGATGAGAAGACGGCAGAATACTGTAACGTAACTCTGAACGATTATCAGAAGAGCCTGGTGGGAGATGAGGACGCTTCCTACTGCAAAACCGTCGTTTACCAGGCAGAGGACTTTGTACCTGTTATGGCGTGTCCTTCGCAGGTGGACAAGATCCGCAATGTCAGCGAGCTTTCCGGCATTCCCATCGACCAGGTGTTTATCGGTTCCTGTACCAATGGCCGTCTGGAGGATCTTCAGGCAGCTGCCGAGGTCCTGAAGGGCAGGAAGGTCGCAGACTATGTGAAGCTTATCGTGACTCCGGCCAGCCGGAAGATCTACCGACAGGCTGTGGATCTGGGCATCATGGATGTCCTGGCAGAAGCCGGAGCGATCATCACCCATCCGGGCTGCGGACTCTGCTGCGGAAGAACCGGCGGAATCCTTACAGACGGGGAACGTGTCGTAGCGACCAATAACCGGAACTTCCTTGGCCGCATGGGAACCTCCAAGGTGGAAATCTATCTGGCATCTCCGAAGACCGCAGCTGCCTGTGCAGTAGCGGGAAAGATCGTATAACTGTCATATCTGAAAATTGCCACATTTGTCATAGACAAATGTGGCAATTTGTTTTATAAGGCCAAAGGATAAGGTATAATCGGTTTATGGAATGGTGCAAACGAACTGAAAAGGAGAAAGGAGAGGGTTTTATGAATGGAGCTTGGGCACCTGCTTTTCTGGTTTTGATGAAAAAAATCTGGATCTTTGCGTTTATCATTTTGTCGGGTGACGTTACGGCAGCAACTGCCTGGAAAAGTGCCATGGTCAGGGAAAGTTCCTCACTGTCAGGCCTGTACCTTTATCAGACTGCAGAAAATGACAAGATGTTCCGGCTGCAGTCGGAGCCTCCTGTTGAAATCAAAGTGATCATAGACAATGGCGGCTGTCAGCAGATAAAAAGCTGGACTTCCACGGAAGAAATAAAAAGAGCGGTGGAACTTTTTCTGAAGATCCGGGTGGGAGAAGAGACGGATCTTTATGTGACGGATCAGTACCATTCTATTTCATTTCTGTTTTCTGATGGAGAAAAAGTGGTCTTCCGCCTGAACGGGAGGTGCCTGGAGTATAAAAAGAATGGAAAAACAGAGCTTTATCAGTTAGACAATATAAAGCAGTTCTGGAAAGAGGTGACATAAAGTGACATTTCAGGAATGTTTAAATTCCTATATCAAAGAACTGGGATGCAGCGGAAAGGAGCTTGCTGCCAACAGCGGCATATCGGAAACCGTGATCAGCCGTTACCGGAAAGGGGAGCGGCTTCCCGCCTCAGACAGCGAATATCTGAAAAAACTGGCAGAAGGAATTGTTAGGACCGCAATGGAAAAAGGCAGACCCGGCGGAGACCTGGAAAGTGTCCTTCAAACCCTGAAGGAAACACTTCTGGAAAAAGAGACAGATGCTTTTTACTATCAGAACTTTGACCTTCTGGTAAAGGAACTGGAGATCAACGGATCCAAAATGGCAGCTGCCCTGCATTATGACCCTTCTTATATTTCCAAAATCCGGGTCGGGAAAAGGGCACCGTCAAATCCGGCTCTTTTTGTGGAAGCTGTCTGCGCTTATACAGTCAAAAACTGCGGCAGTGAAGATGAACGGAGAAAAGTAGCTTCTTTAACGGGGAGTACACCGGAAAAACTGAAGGATCCGGAGAGCTATTTTCAGACGCTTCAAAACTGGCTGTGCCTCGCAAGTCTCGAAAAAGCGGATTATGTTTCCGGCTTTCTGAAAAAAATGGATGAGTTTAATCTGGATGATTATATCCGTGCGATTCATTTTGACAGCCTTAAAATACCGAAAGTCCCCTTTCAGCTGCCTGTTTCCAGGCATTATTACGGGTTAAAAGAGATGCGGGAGGGGGAACTGGATTTCCTGAAACATACTATTTTCTCCAGGTCTTCGGAGCCGCTGCATCTGTGCAGTGACATGCCGGTGGAAGATATGGCGGCAGATGTAGTGTTTGCAAAAAAATACATGGCGGGCCTTGCACTGGTGCTGAAAAAAGGACTTGACATACATATCATCCATGATGTGGAGCGTCCCATGCAGGATATGATGCTGGGGCTGGAAAACTGGATCCCACTTTATATGACCGGGCAGATTTCTCCGTATTATCTGAAAGGAGTCCAGAATAAAGTGTATTCTCATCTGCATTACAGCTCCGGGCAGGCTGCAATGACCGGTGACTGCATCAGCGGCCATCATGAAAATGCACATTACTATCTCACCAGCCATAAGGAGGAGGTGGAAGCCTGCCGGAAAAATACAGAATATCTTCTGAAAAAAGCAAGTCCGCTTATGGATATCTATCGTGAAGAAAAGAAAAAACAGTTGTATGATTTTCTGGAAAAAAACAGCGGCACAGAAGGCAGACGAAGAAGAATCCTGGCTGCTCCGCCTCTGTTCACCATTCCGGAGCAGCTGCTGGAAAAGATTTTGCAGAATAACCATATCGAAAAGGCTGCCTGTACCAGGATACTGAAAATGCAGGAGAAAGAAAAGAAGCGGATGGAACGCATTTTTTCCCACAGTACCGTAAGCGATGAACTGTCAGAGGTTCTTCGGGCGGAATACGAAAAATATCCTGCAGTTCTGCCTCTTGCAGACTGCTTCCTGGAGAAAAATGTGGTCCTTACTTTCAGTGAATATTTGGAATGTATCGCTGCAGCAAAAAGATATTCCGCAGAACAGAAAAATTATGAGTTCCGTCTGACAAAGGTGAAGGGCTTTCACAACATTCAGCTCACGTTTCATGAAGAAAGATGGTGTATGGTATCCAAAAACAAGTCGCCATCCATTCATTTTATCATTCATCATCCGAAACTCCGGTATGCACTGGAAAACGTGATACTTCCCATTCAGGACGAGGGGGAAAAAGAGAAAGGATAAGACCATGAACGTATGCAAGAAGATTTCTGTATCCGGAAAAACAGCTACTGCAGGTTTCTGTTGGTTTGTCTGCACGCTCCTTCTGTTTTTTACATGCGCTGTTCGGGGAAATGCAGCCGGTACAGGTGAATCACTGATGGATGCGTGGAAACGGCAGAGTCAGGAGCCTTCCGGCAGTTCGGATGCAGCGGAGCATTATAACCGGGTGCCACAGCTGAGTGTGGAAGATATCTATGAAATGAATCGTGGGAAGGCAGAAGTCCTTTACAATGAGCAGGGGTATGTGAGTTTTCTCCGGGGAAAATTTTTTGAAGAAAAAGTGACGGACGTAGAAAAAGGTGTGGAGTCGCTGATGGGGATCGCAGATCTTCTGGGGCTTTCAAAGGGAGCGGAATTCTTTGCCGTCTATGGGGAACAGGATGCGTATGGATATCAGTATCTGACCTACAAACAGAGGTATGGAGAGCTTACCCTGGAAAATGCATCCCTGAAGATCATTCTTGATCCGGAAGGTTATACTGCAGGGCTGGTCAGCTCTTTTACACCGGATGTCGGGATCGCGCCGGAAGAGGAAGCTTCCATTACTGCTTCGGAGGCAGAGAAAATCGTCTGTGATCACACGAACACCATCGGGAATGACGTAAAAATATACAGCGAGTATACGAGACAGACGTCTGTGACGATCCAGGGAGTGGCCTATCATGCATGGGCGGTTTTTACCAGCCTTCCATCCGGAGAAACAGGGCAGGGAGGGAAAGCTTACCTGGAGCATCTGGTCGGTTATGAGGGCTCTTATCTGGCTTATGTGGCCGTCAGCTCGCCGGAGGAACAGGTTCTGGGCGATAACGCCCAGCTGGAACTGGCGCTCTCGTATTTTGAAGGACTGACTGCAGAAACCTACACCGGAGAAATCACGCTTCACGATGGAAGAAAGAAAAAAATTTCCCTGCCGGTTGCAAAAGATGCAGACGGGATGTATTATCTGGCAGATGTGAACCGTCATATCTTTCTGGCAGATTATTATTCCTATGACTTCCAGGGGCAGTTTGTTCCCTGGACTTCGCCGGATAACAGCGGATGGCCGGATCATTACCTGGCAGTCTATGAAAGCTATATCAAGGTATATGACTTTTATAAAGAGCATGGCCTTACTTCTGTGGATGGGTTCGGGAGCCCAATCTTGATCCTTACCGATTATTGCGACAGCAGGAAAGTTCCTGTCAATAATGCAGTCTATATGGGAATGTGCGGAGGCTGGGCTGTGTTTTCCGCAAGTGCTGCGAATGATTTCGGGGAATGCATCGATGTGGCTGCCCATGAATTTACCCATGGCGTTACCGACTATACCACGGGAGGGAACCTGTATCAGAATGCCTATGGAGCCGTAAATGAGGGGATCAGCGATGTGTGTGGAAATTTATGTGAACTGCTTCTTGGAGAAACACAGGATGAGACCTGGCTTTTAGGAGAAAACAGCGGGGAGGCTGTCCGCTGCATGAGTGCTCCATGGCTGTATGAGCAGCCATCCAGGCTTTATGACCGCTTCTATTGTCCGGAAACTGCCAATCCGGTGATGGAGAATGACTACGGGGGTGTGCACACAAACAGCTCCCTGGTCGGCTATGTGGGCTATCAGCTTTGTGCAGAAGGAATGACGGGAGAAGAGGCATTTGGATTATGGATGGGAATGCTTCGGATGATGACTCCGAAATCCGGTTATCAGGAAGTCCATGAAGCGTTGAAATTTGCTGCAGGCATCCGGGGAATGGATGAGAGATGGCAGGAAAAAATCGATGAAATCTGCGGAAATTCCGGCTATTAATATAGAAACAGGAGGGCGTCTATGAAAAGAAAAACAGGTTATGGGATTCTGAAAGGAAGTATCGTTCTTGCGGCAGTATTTTTTATTGCAGGAAACGGTCCCGCAAAAGAGAGGGTGCGTCAGGTAAGGGCAGAGGAGACAGAAAGAACGGCCGGTACGGAATACAGCGTCCGTGGTACATTTCAGCTGGATAATTCTCCGGCTGCCGTGAAAGAGGGAGAAACGATAGAAACAGAGGGAGGGACTCCCTCGCTTGGTGAAAAATTTTCCGGCCTGGGAATCGGAAATGGATTAAGCGGCCGTCCGGGAAAAATTCCGTCCAGGACAGAAGAGACGGAAACACAGGGCACAGAGCTCCAGACGCAGGAAGATAACACAGGTTCCAAAGCCTGTATGGCATATAAAACGGAGCAGATTTCCGACCCGGTGATTGGAAAAAACGTTGCCAGGGCTTATGTGCCGTCCGATTATACCGTAGACGGCGAGACAATCTGGTGCGGCAAATGGCAGAGTCTCGGAGCCCCGGCACAGGTGTATCTGACTGCATTGAGTCCGGACCAGAATACGGTATTGGGATATTATTCAATGGTCAGTTATGAAGAGATACTGGAATATTCACAGAACGGCTCTCCGCTGGTACGCCACCAGGACGGAGTTTTTGACAGTACGACCATGACTCCCATGCTTGGTTTCATGACTGCAGATACTTACTGCGATTATCTGGCAAAGATCATCCTTCCGGGGCAGCAGCTGGAATTCTGCAGCCAGGAAGAAATGACGGAAGAAATGCAGAGACAGTTGGATGCACTGGCAGAGAAGCTGTACCAGGGGGTTGGCCAGATGATCCAGGGAATCGGCTATACCGTAGATGGAGCCTATGTCGGCGTGGCTTCGAGGGAGTATAACGTAACTCTGGACGGCTATCCTTTTAAACTGGTCGTTTCATCGGCAACAGAGGGAGTCCAGATGAGCTTTGTCAGTGAGCTCGCTTATAATATGGGAACCGTGAAGGAATCCTCCATCGCCTGGGATTCTCCGTTTGCATTTTTCATGCTGACACCGGCTGAGGGATACGAGCAGAAGATAGAGATCTGTGAGCAGTTCATGCTAAATACAACAGTCAGCGACCAGTTCACCCAGGCGCTGGCTACGGTGAGAAATCAGCTTACCCAGGCAAGGATCCAGCAGAGCGGCAGCAGCATGGAGCAGCTTGCCGATGATTTCCAGAGCAGTATGAGTTCGGCCATGGGCTCCGAAGACACGTATACATCGGAGGAGCAGATTTCGGATTATATTTTTGACCAGAATGACTATACACTTTCCAATGGAGATCATATTAAAGTCCCGACTTCTTATGAGTATGTGTATGAGGGCGACGATGGAAATGTCTATGTCAGTGACAGCAGTTTCGATCAGCCGGGAGGTTCGGTCCAGCTGTATCCGAATGAGTAACAGCGACAAAAAAAGAGCAGGTGTCCGGCTGCAGGTAGCCAGGAGAATGGATCGCAGACATCCGCAGGATGAGGAAGGAGTTTTGATATGGGAAAAAAAAGAAACGGAAAAGGCAGAGTAACAGTCACAGCAGTAACAGCGGCAATCCTGATCGCAAGTGTGCTTCCAGCTCATGCAGAATTGCAATTGGGAGAACTGGGAAAAGAACCGAATCAGATTTCGTCTGAGGCAGCGGGCTTCACCGGAACACAGGATGCCGTGGCTCTGGATGACCTGGGGATTTCAGTTATCCCCTCGGATTATGTTTCCATTCAGCAGGAAGACGGTTTTGTGTACATTTATACCAAGGAGACTGGCTGCATTCCGTACGTGATCGTCGGCTGTTATGACGGTACGGCAGATGATTTTATCAGCCAGTTTACACAATATATGACACAGCAGTATACCGACCTTCAGGTAATATCCCCGGAAACGACAGTCACACTTGGAGAGAAAGAGTTTGGATATATCCAGTATTCTTATGAAGTAAGCGGCTATACGGTCCGGGACAGCAGGCTGTTCAGCGCTGCGAATGGAAAAACTTATATGTTTGGTGCAAAAGAAATCCCGGAGCTTTCTTTTTATGTGGGAAGTAATCTGGAAGAAACCGCAGGAAGCTTTGCATATCTGGCAGGCGGCGACAGTGATTATGCAAAGCATGTGGACAGCACCCGTTCTGTTGAGTCAGATTCACAGGAGACGGGGACGGATCTGGAAGACACGGTAGGAAACATCGTGAATCAGGGATCCGGAAATACCGATATTTCCGGTACAACGACAGGAGATATCGGGGCAGGAGGCGGAAGTAGCGGAAAAGCCGGAACAACTGGAGCAGATACCACGGATACAGACGGAGGGGAAGCAGGTTCTATTGTCTTTGATCAGACAAAAGCCGATTTTAAGGGTGTCTGGGTACCTTTTGAGGATGGCTTCCAGCTGTATCTCCCGGAGGCATGGAGCACGTATGAGCTGACACAGGAACAGGTAAACCAGGGAGTCCTTTATCTGGCCGGAGATGCTTCCGGAGCGGACACGGCCCCGGCTGTTTCTGTCGTATGGGCGAATAATGACGGGGCAACAACGATCAATGACCTTGCCTCTGCAATCAGAGAAGCCGGTTATCAGGTGGATGATCTTGTCTCCATCAATGGCATTCCATGCGTTTCCTACCGTGTGGAAGATGGAGATTGCTGTGCAGTCATGTTTTTCCATCCGACGAATCCGCAGTATATCTTTTGTATCACAGCAACGCAGTACACTGCAAATGTGGATATGATCTGCTCCATACTGACTTCGCTGAGTCTTGCTTCATGAGTCTTGTTCGGACGAAGAATTATAAATCTTTATAATCGGACAGAAAACGCCCCGGCGGATCAACAAACGATCCAACCGGGGCGTAATTTTTATTCTTCTGTTTTCTTTTCTTCGATATCCAGTTTGATGTGAACATCCTTCAGCTGTCTGGGATCTACCTCAGAGGGGGCACCCATCATGACATCCTGTGCGGTCTTGTTCATCGGGAACGGGATGATCTCACGGATGCTGTCTTCGCCTGCCAGGAGCATGACCATACGGTCTACACCAGGAGCGATTCCTGCATGAGGCGGAGCTCCGTAGCAGAAAGCATTGTACATGGCCGGGAATTTTGCTTTCACATCATCCTCGCCCAGACCAACGATCTCGAAGGCTTTTACCATGATCTCAGGATCGTGGTTACGAACAGCACCGGAGGAGAGCTCTACACCGTTGCAGACCAGATCATACTGGTAAGCGTTGATGGAAAGCGGATCCTGATTCGTCAGTGCATCCATACCGCCCTGCGGCATGGAGAACGGGTTGTGGCAGAATTCCAGCTCACCGGATTCCTCTCCGATCTCATACATCGGGAAGTCTACGATCCAGCAGAACTCATAGCAGTCGGTCTTCATATGGCCTTCAGCCAGAGCACCGATGTAGCGGCGGAGTACGCCGGCTGTTTTCTGTGCAGCTGTCTTTTTGCCTGCGCATACGCCGACGAAATCGCCGGGTTTCAGTCCCAGAGCTTCTTTGACTGCCTCAGCATGTTCCTGAAGGAACTTGGAGATACCGCCGGTCAGGACACCGTTTTCGTCTACCTTGAACCAGTAAGCTTTATTTCCGGACTGTACTTCCACGTCAGCGCAGAGCTTGTCGATGATTTTACGGGTTCCCTTGAAGCCGTCAGCAACGACTGCTTTTACGACATTTCCCTCGAAGGGACCGAAACCGCAGTCAGCCATGCACTCGGTAGCATCCTGCACGAGAAGGTCGATACGGAGATCCGGTTTGTCGGTTCCATATTTTTCCATGGCGTCTTTGTAAGAGATGCGGCAGAACGGTGCTTTGGAAGCGGTCTTGTAGGTGCCGAATTTCTCAAATACCGGCGGGAGAACGTCTTCCAGAACGGCGAAGACATCTTCCTGACTGGCGAAAGCCATCTCCATATCCAGCTGATAGAACTCACCCGGAGAACGGTCTGCACGGGCATCCTCATCACGGAAGCAGGGGGCGATCTGGAAATAGCGGTCAAAACCGGAGGTCATGAGCAGCTGTTTGAACTGCTGGGGAGCCTGCGGAAGTGCATAAAATTTGCCCGGGTGGTTTCTGGAGGGAACAAGATAGTCTCTCGCACCTTCCGGAGAAGAGCAGGTCAGGATCGGAGTCGTGATCTCCAGGAAACCATGCTCCATCATGCTCCGGCGAAGCTCAGCAACCACGTTGCAGCGAAGAACGATCTTGGACTTTACTGCCGGGTTACGAAGATCCAGATAGCGGTATTTCAGACGGGTATTTTCATCAGCCTCTTTGGAACGGTTGATCTCAAAAGGAAGCTCATTGTAGATACATTTGCCGAGGATCTCGATCTTCTCAGGAACAACCTCGATCTCACCGGTGGGAAGATTTGTATTTTTGCTGGAACGTTCACGGACAGTACCGGTAACAGAGATGGTAGACTCGGTGTTGACACCGGAGATCTGCTCCATCATTTCCTCAGTCTCGATCACGATCTGGGTGGTTCCGTAAAAATCACGAAGGATCAGGAAGCCCAGATTCTTGCTGACTCTTCTTAAGTTTTCATACCATCCGACCAGAGTGACTGTCTTTCCGGCATCGGAAAGGCGCAGCTCGTTGCAGGTATGGGTTCTGGATTGTGTCATGGTGTTTTACCATCCTTTTTTATAACTTTTTCTCGACATTACATTATACTGTATTTTATGGTTCTTTGCAAGGGATTCCTGAAGCTGCGTCAGGAGCGGGAGGCTCCGCTGCCTTCCTTCATGTGTACATCCAGCTGGGGATAGGGGATCTCGATCCCTTCTGCATCGAAGGTGAGCTTGATATCCTCCAGAAGCTTCCAGCGGGTAGGCCAGTAGTTTTCTGTTTTTACCTGAGCCCGAAGCCCCAGGATCACGGCACTGTCAGCGAGGTCATCCACAAAGACCACATGCTCTTCCTGTGTGAGGATCCGTGGCTCCCTGCAGAGAAGCTGTTCCAGAATGGCTTTCGCTTTCTTAAGATCTGTGGAATAGGAGATCCCTACCTTCAGTTCCAGAAGCCGGATGTCATTGGAGGTTACATTGGTAAGACTGTTGTTGGCCAGAAGACCGTTTGGAAGAATGATGACTTTCTTGTCAATGGTGGAAAGCCGGGTGTAGAAGATATGGATCTCTTCTACGGTTCCTTCATTTCCTTTATTGTCTTCCCGGATGTAGTCACCGACAACGAAGGGTTTTAAAAGCAGGATCTGGATGCCGCCGGCCAGATTTGACAGACTCTCCTGAAGAGCCAGACTGACCGCTACGCCGGCAGAGGCAATGACTGCAGCGATGGAAGTGGAGGGAACGCCCAGATTCTGAATGATGATAAACAGGAGCAGGGTGTAGAGGAGAAATTTCAACAGAGAATCGATAAACTGCTCTACGCCTGTATCTGCGCTGGAACGTTCAATGGAGCGGCGGACGATACGCCGGATCCAGCGGATCAGAAAACGGCCGACAAAGAAGATCAACAGCGAAAAACCGATCTCCACACCGAAGGAGATCAGATCGGGAACATGTTCATTCCAGAAGGAGATCCAGCGGTTGGTTTTTGTCACTACCTGCTCCGTGACTTCCGAGGTGATCTGCGCTGCATTCAGATCGGAAGAAGTGAGGAGATTGTAATTCATGGAAAATTCCTTTCAGCGGCAGGTCCGAAGACCTGCCTGGAAAATTTCAGCCGACATCTTCAGTGGAAAGAAAGATCAGCCGATATAAGCAGCCAGAAGCTTCAGAGTATTTTCTACGCCGTCTTTATGGCTTCTCTCATAGCCGTGGGAAGCATAAACGCCGGGGCCGATGAGACCATGGCGGAGATCATGGCCGGCCTTTAAAGCGGCATCTGCATCGGAACCATAGAAGGGATAGACATCGGCGGCAAAACCGATGTTATGTTCCTTTGCAGCCTTGATAAGAGCAGAAACGGTCTGATAGTGATAAGGACCGGCACTGTCTTTCACACAGATGGAAACCTCACGTTCTGTGCAGGCAAGACCGTTTCCGACACAGCCCATATCGACGGAAAGGATTTCCTCCGTGCCTTCCGGAACGGAACCGCAGCCGCCGTGACCGACCTCTTCAAAGACGGTGATGTGCTGGTAGACTTTTCTCGGAAGTGTGATATGTTCGTCCTTCAGATATTTGGCATAACCCAGAAGAATGGCAGTGCTCAGCTTGTCATCGAGGAAACGGCTCTTGATATAGCCGGAGGAGGTGATAACGGTCCGCGGATCAAAGCAGACAAAGTTTCCGGTCATAATGCCAAGCTTTTCCACATCTTCTTTGGAAGAAACAGGCTCATCAATGACAACTTCCACTGTATCCCAGGAACGGGCGGTGTCGTTGTATTTTCCATTGACATGGAGAGAAGCATCGATCAGCTGCAGGGTACCATCATAGCAGGCCCCATCATAGGTGTGGATACGGACGTTTTCCGCCTCGGCATTGTTGGCATTCATACCGCCGATATTGGTGACGCGGAGACGGCCGTCTCCCTTGACCTCAGCGACCATACCGCCAAGAGTGTCCACATGGGCAGTGAGGAGAATGGGGGTGCCTTCTCCGCCAAGATCAGCCAGAACGCCGCCTTTATTGGTAAGCTCTGCATGATAGCCCAGTTTTTTGTATTCTTCCAGAAGATAGGAAGTTACCTCCGCCGTGTAGCCGGAAGGGCTGTCGATAGCGAGCAGATTTTTTGCCTGCTCCAGCATGTAGTCCAGATAGTTGTTCATGTTCATAGATCCTCCTTGATTAACTCATGATATGATAAGGCTTTTTCCCAGGCGCCGGGAAATTTTCGCTCCTGCATCATGGCTTAAACATAGCATATTTACCACTTTCCCGCAAGAGAAGTTCACAGAAAATTCAGAAAAAAAGTGGGGAAGAAACATTGACTTTTTCAGTTAGGAATAGTAAATTGTAAAGATATGATGATGCCAGGGTCAAAAGTTCAAAAAGGTCAAAAACAATCCGTAGGCATCCGTTGTGAAAGAAAGGAGGAGAGACATGTTCGGATATGTGATGATAAACAAAGGAGATCTGAAGGTACGGGAATTTGAGACCTATCAGTCGTTTTACTGCGGCCTCTGTCGAAAACTGAAGGAACGGTATGGTTTTTCCGGACAGATGACACTGAATTATGATCTGACCTTTGTGGTGATGCTGCTCACAGGGCTTTATGAACCGAGAGTGAAGACAGGAACCAGCCATTGTGTGATCCATCCCTTGAAAAAACAGCCTGTTCGGGTCGATGTTTTTTCTGATTATGCAGCGGACATGAGCATTCTTCTCACCTACTATAAATGTATGGATGACTGGATAGACGAGCGGAAAGCAGACCGGCGTTTTTTTGCGGAGCTTTTGAAGAGGAAGTTCGGCGGGCTGGAGGCTTCCTATTCCGGAAAAGCGGAAAAAGTGAAAGAACTTCTGGACAGGCTTTCAGAAGGAGAGAACGAAAACTGTAAAGACATCGACTATATGGCAGGGCTTTTCGGTGAGATCATGGCGGAGATCCTGGCCTGGAGAGAGGATGAATGGGAAGAGAATCTTCGGAGAATGGGATTTTTCCTGGGAAAATTCATTTATCTCTGTGATGCCTATGAAGACCTGGAGGAGGATCTCTCGGAGGGGCGTTACAATCCTTTTGCGGATCTGAGCGGAGAAAACGATTTCGAAGAGATCTGCAGAGGGATCCTGACCATGATGGCGGCGGAATGTTCCAGAGAGTTTGAAAAACTGCCCATCATAGAATATACGTCTATACTGAGGAATATTCTGTATTCCGGTATCTGGTCCCGGTACGAGAAAGCCAGAAAAAGACGGATGGAAGAAGAGTCTGATACCAATAAGAAGAAAATGATCCGGAAGCGGAGGAGTCTATGAAAGATCCATATCAGGTGCTGGGTGTGTCCAGAGATGCAACAGAAGAAGAAATCAAAAAAGCATATAAGAGATTAAGCCGGAAATATCATCCGGATGCCAATATCAACAATCCAAACAAGGATCAGGCAGAGGAAAAATTCAAAGAGCTCCAGCAGGCCTATCAGCAGATCATGAAGGAGCGGACCGAGGGCTTTTCCGGAGGTTCTTCCTATGGCCCCGGAAGCAGCCGCGGCGGTTATTACGGCGGAGGCTTTGAGGATTTCTTCGGCGGTTACGGCCAGGCACAGGAGAGCCAGAGTGAGGAGGATGTCCACCTTCAGGCGGCGGCCAATTATCTTCGGAACGGTTATTACCAGCAGGCCTGGAATGTGCTGAACGGAATGAAAGAACGGAGTGCCAGATGGTATTATTACAGCGCCCAGGCCAATGCAGGACTGGGAAATAACGTGGCAGCCATGGAGGCGGCCCGTCAGGCAGTAAACCTGGAGCCGTCCAATCCGGAGTACCGGAATTTCCTGAATGCTCTGCAGAACGGAGGCAGCTGGTATCAGGCACGGCAGTCTTCCTACGGAAATCCTCTGTATGGAGGGGACATGTGTACCAAGCTTTGCTGTGCAAATCTCATGCTGAATGCCCTCTGCGGAGGCGGCATCTGCTGTTGCTGATAAAAGAATTGATTTTTGGACTGCGGGGGTTTATGATGGCAGTCAGGAATGGTGTCCGGGCAAGATCGTCCGGCATCTCCAGATAAAAACTACGAGGAGTGAAAGAAATGAAGACAAGAATTGGTATTGCAGGTTATGGAAATCTGGGCCGCGGTGTGGAGTTTGCGGCTGCTCAGAATCCGGATATGGAGCTTGTGGCTGTATTCACAAGAAGAGATCCGGAAAGTGTAAAGCTTCAGACAGAGGGCGTAAAGGTTTACCCGATTGCGGAGGCAGCTTCTCATAAAGAGGAGATCGATGTACTGATCCTTTGTGGAGGAAGTGCTACGGATCTGCCGGTACAGACACCGGAGCTGGCAAAAAACTTCAACGTGATCGACAGCTTTGACACCCATGCAAGGATCCCGGAGCATTTTGCAGCGGTTGACCAGGCCTGCAAAGAAGGACACACCGTGGGGATCATTTCTGTAGGCTGGGATCCGGGACTGTTTTCTCTGAACCGTCTCTATGCAGAGTCCATCCTTCCAAACGGCAAAACCTATACCTTCTGGGGCAAGGGCGTCAGCCAGGGACATTCGGATGCCATCCGCCGGGTAGCCGGGGTAAAACGCGGAATCCAGTATACGATCCCGGTGCCGGAGGCAGTGGAAGAGGTTCGTGCCTGCCGGAATCCGGAGCTTACCACCAGACAGAAACATACCAGAGAGTGCTTTGTCGTAGCGGAGGAAGGCGCAGATCTTCAGAAGATCGAGGAAGAGATCAAGACTATGCCAAACTATTTTTCTGATTATGACACCACCGTTCACTTCATCAGTGAGGAAGTATTTGACCGTGACCATACAGCCATGCCTCATGGCGGTTTTGTGATCCGCAGCGGAAAGACCGGAAGAGACGAAAGCACCGATCAGCTGATCGAATATTCCCTGAAGCTTGGCTCCAATCCGGAGTTTACCTCCAGTGTCCTGGTTGCTTACGCAAGAGCGGCTCACCGCATGGCGGCAGAAGGCCAGACCGGCTGCCGGACCGTTTTTGATGTGGCTCCTTCTTATCTTTCCCCTCTGAGCGGAGAAGAACTTCGTGCCCATCTTTTATAAATAGTGCAAAAAAGGACCCTTTTTTAGACAAAAGGGGTTCTTTTTTTGTGTGGAAAAATAGTGTACAATAACAGCATCTTAAGCAATCGGAAAATCTGTGAAACAAGGAGGAATTTTATCATGACGACAAAAGAAAGATACGAATCCGCGAAGGAGCTTTATGCAGCCATCGGTGTGGATACGGACAAAGCGGTGGAAACCCTGAAAAACATTCCCATTTCCCTGCATTGCTGGCAGGGAGACGATGTGACCGGTTTTGACCATGACGGTCCTCTGACCGGCGGTATTCAGACCACCGGAAATTATCCCGGAAAAGCAAGAACTCCCCAGGAGCTGATGGATGATATCGATGAAGTCTTAAAGCTCGTTCCGGGTAAACACAAACTGAACCTTCATGCAAGCTATGCGATTTTTGAGCCGGGTGAGTTTGTGGACAGAGACCAGCTGGAGCCGAAGCACTTTGCAAAATGGGTCGAGTTCGCAAAAGAAAGAGGAATGGGTCTTGATTTCAACCCCACTTATTTTGCACATCCGAAGGTAAAAGACAATCTGACTCTTTCCAGCCCTGACGAAGAGACCCGTCAGTTCTGGATCCGCCATGGTCAGGCCTGCATCCGTATCTCCCAGTATTTTGCAGAAGAGACCGGAGTTCCCTGTGCCATGAACATCTGGATCCCGGATGGATACAAGGATATCCCGGCAGACCGCCTGGGACCCAGAGCAAGATTTAAAGATTCTCTGGACCAGATCCTGTCCATCCCCTATGACAAGAGTAAGGTTTATGTATGCCTGGAGTCCAAGGTGTTCGGTATCGGTCTTGAGTCCTACACCGTAGGTTCCAGTGAATTTACAGTAAACTATGCGGCAAAGAACGGCATCATCAGTCTGATGGATAATGGTCATTATCATCCGACCGAGGTGGTATCTGACAAGATCTCCTCCATGCTGCTTTTCAATGACAAGATCGCTCTCCATGTGACCCGTCCGGTACGCTGGGACAGTGACCATGTCGTACTTTTTGATGATGAGACCCGCGAGATCGCAAAAGAGATCGTAAGAAACGATGCCATTGACCGTGTGCTTCTGGCTCTGGATTTCTTTGATGCCAGCATCAACCGGATCTCTGCCTGGGTCAATGGTATGAGAAACCTGCAGAAAGCGCTTCTGTATGCACTTTTAACGCCAAATGCCCGGTTAAAAGAGCTCCAGAATGAGAGCAACTTCTCTGAGCTTATGACTATGCAGGAAGAGCTGAAGATCTATCCCTTCGGTGATGTATGGAACTATTTCTGTGAAGTCAATGGTGTTCCTGAGAGAGAAGACTGGTTCCGGGAAGTAAAACGTTATGAAGAGGACGTTCTTTCCAAGAGAAACTGAGATCTCCTGTGTTGATTGTGTAAAGTGAATAGAAAGTCCGAGCCCTGTGTCTGAGAAAGGATGCAGGGCTTTTTTCGGTACACAAGACCTTTTGACCCTGCCATCGCGATATGGTATGATGAAAAAAGAAGATACAAAAGAGGATGGAGCAGAAATTATGCGAGAAGAATTAATGGAAAAGCTTCGAGTGATCACGCCGGAGGAGAAAAAACTTCTGTCCGGAGAGGAAAATGTGGACCGGACGCTCTATACATCGGGAAAAGATTTTACTGTAGACAGCAGAAAGATGCTGGAGAGAGGGGAACTCATCAATGTGAGGACCCATACCCGTTTTGCCCATTTTCCGGAACACCGTCACAATTATGTAGAAGTACTTTATACCTGTGAGGGAAGCATCACCAATATCATCGGGGGAAAAGAGGTAGTGGTGAAAAAGGGAGAACTTCTTTTTCTGAACCAGTTTACCCATCACGAGATCCTTCCGGCCGGGCAGGAGGATATCGCCATCAATTTTATCATTCTGCCGGAATTTTTTGATGTGGCTTATGAGATGATCGGCAGCAGCAATGTACTGACGGACTTTCTTGTAAACCTTCTGAAAAAGGATGAAGAACGGGGAGAATTTCTTCATTTCCGCGTTTCAGAGATCCTGCAGATCCAGAATCTTCTGGAAAACATGATCGATTCCCTCGTTTCCGGAAAGCAGGGGCAGAACCGGATCAATCAGATCACTATGGGACTTTTGTTTCTTTATCTCAGTGAGTCGGTCCAGTATGCGGAGACGAGAGTGCCGGACCGTTATGAAAACATGATGGTCATGACGGTGCTGGAATACATAGAACAGAATTATCGGACAGCCTCTCTTTCCGAACTCTGCGAGCGGCTGCATCTGCCCATGCATACGTTAAGCCGGATGATCAAAAGGGGAACCGGAGCCAATTTTAAAGAACTGCTGCAAAGAAAACGGCTGAACAAGGCGGTTCAGCTTCTCTGTGATACGTCTCTTCCGGTAAATGATATCATTGCAGCGGTGGGATATGAAAACAACAGCTATTTTCATCGGGTCTTTCGGGAAAGATACCAGCTGACACCGAAAGAATTCCGGAAAAAGAATCAGGCCACAGGACAGATAAGACTGTAAATCCGGGCTTTTCCTGGAATCCGTTAAAAAAGTATAAATTTCCGAATAATTATTGACTATTGGTCATTTATGTAGTAGAGTAGCAAATGTGCAAAATGACTGATGGTCATTAACGAGGAGGAATAGAATTATGCTGGTGAAAATGGGCAAATGGATAGCCAAACATAAGATACTGATCTGCATCCTGGGTTTTCTGCTTATTATTCCCTCAATACTTGGAATCATAAAGACCAGGATCAATTACGATCTGTTGAGTTATCTGCCGGACACACTGGAAACAGTAAGCGGACAGGACATCCTGGTGGATGAATTTGGAATGGGCGCCTTTTCCATGGTCGTTGTGGAAGACATGGAGATGAAGGATGTCCAGAAGCTGGAAGAAAAATTCAGCGAAGTGGAACATGTCAAAGATGTTCTCTGGTACGACGATGTGGCAGACATCACCCTTCCGGTGGATATGATCCCGGAAAATTTAAAAAAGAGCTTTTTCAACGGAAATGCCACGATGATGCTGGTGCTGTTTGACAACACCACATCTTCCGATGATGCCATGGAGGCACTGACCGAAATGCGTAAGATCGCCGATCAGCAGTGCTTTATCAGCGGTATGACAGGAATCGTTACCGATATCAAGAACCTGTGCATGCAGGAGCTGCCGATCTATGTAGCCATTGCAGCAGTCCTGGCACTGATCGTTCTGGAGATCACCGGAACCTCTCTTGTGGTTCCCTTCATCTTCCTGCTCTGTATCGGAATCTCCATTCTTTATAATATGGGAAGCAATGTCTTTCTGGGAGAGATTTCCTATGTCACAGAGGCACTGGTGGCAGTCCTGCAGTTGGGCGTTACCATGGACTATTCGATCTTCCTTCTGGACAGCTATGAGGAGAATAAGAAGCGTTTTCCGGATGACAGGAACCGGGCCATGGGTCATGCCATCGCAAACACCTTCAAGTCCATCACAGGAAGTTCGGTTACGACAGTGGCCGGTTTTGCAGCACTTTGTATGATGACGTTTGCTCTTGGTAAAAACCTTGGTATTGTCATGTCCAAGGGTGTTATCATCGGAGTCCTCTGCTGTGTCACCCTGCTTCCGGCCATGATCCTGATCTTTGACAAACCGATCGAAAAGACCAGACATAAATCTCTCTTTAAGACGGAGAAGGTAGACAGGGTATCTGCTTTTATCACAAAGCATTACAAACTGTGGCTGGTGATCTTCTGTGTACTGCTTCTGCCCGGTATTTACGGAAACAACCACACCGGTATTTATTACAACATTGCGAAATCCCTTCCTTCGGATCTGGATTCCAATGTTGCAAACGAGAAGCTGAACGAAACCTTTGATATGAGCGTTATGCACATCATTATGATGGATAAAGACATGGACGCCACAGAAAAGACCAGGATGCTGGAAGAAGTGAAGAAGGTAGACGGTGTCAAATGGACCATCGGGATCAATACCCTTCTGGGTGCGTCTGTGCCGGATTCCATGATCCCGGACAATTTAAAGAGCATGCTTCAGGGAGATCAGTATGAACTGGCTTTCGTAAGCTCCAAATACGAATCTGCCACGGATGAGGTAAATGCCCAGATCGCAAAGATCAGTGATATTGTGAAAAAATATGACAGTAACGGCATGGTCATCGGTGAGGCACCGTTGATGAAGGACCTGCAGGATGTAACGGATGTCGACCTTCAGAATGTTAACTTTGCTTCTATTGCAGCAATCTTTGCCATTATCCTGATCATTTTCAAATCGATCTCTCTGCCGGTGATCCTGGTAGCGGTCATCGAATTTGCGATCGTGCTGAATATGTCCGTTCCCTTCTATCAGGGGATCAGCCTTCCCTTTGTGGCAAGCATTGTTGTCGGCACCATCCAGCTGGGAGCTACCGTAGACTATGCGATCCTGATGACAAGCCGTTATCAGAAGGAACGGCAGAGAGGCTTAAGCAAGAAGGAAGCCGTTGCCATTGCGCATAAGACCAGCATGCTGTCTATTGTGACCAGCGGCTGCAGCTTTTTTGCCTGCACCTTTGGTATCTCTGTTTATTCCAGAGTGGACATGATCGGTTCGATCTGTACACTGCTTTCCAGAGGTGCCCTGATCAGTATGATCGTTGTTATCTTCATCCTTCCGGCGATGTTTATGCTGTTTGATAAACTGATCATTAAGACATCGATCGGTTTCCTCGGAAAGAAAAAGAAAGCTGACAATTAAAAAAGATACCGCAGATGCTTCTGTCAGAAGGAAGTACGCTGCGGTATTTTTTTGTCCGGGATTGCTTTTTTTGATGCAATTGGTTTATAATGGCAGATGAAAGCGGTTTTCCTGATCTCACAGGCGGAAGTGAAAAGGTCTTCGCTGAAAAGAATAGACAGAAAGGAAAAAAAGACATGACAAGAGAAGAATTGAAAACCCTGACAGATAAAGGAGTTGTGCTTCTGGACGGAGCGACCGGCTCCAATATGACCAAAGCCGGAATGCCAAAAGGAACCAGTACGGAGCTCTGGATCCTGGAACATCCGGAGCCTTTTCTGGAACTTCAGCGTGCCTATGTGGAGGCAGGAAGCCAGATCGTTTATGCACCGACTTTTTGCTGTAATCCTTACAGTCTGAAAAACTTTGGCAGGGAAAAAGAAGTCCTGGAGCTGAACAGGCGCCTGGTTGCCCTGAGCAAAGAGGCAGTGGGTGGAAAAGCCTATATAGCAGGTGATATGACCACGACCGGAAAAATGCTGGAGCCAAGAGGCGAGATGAGCTTTGATGCTCTTTATGAGATATACCGTGAGCAGGCAAAGGCTCTGGCAGAAGCAGGGGTGGATCTTTTTGCTGTGGAGACCATGCTGGGTGTGGATGAGACTACGGTAGCACTGGATGCCATCCAGTCGGTTTGTGATCTTCCGGTGATCTGTACCCTTTCCGTAGAGGCAGACGGAAGTGCTTATTATGACGGAAATGCCGTGGAGGCAGTAGAGACCCTTCAGGGAATGGGAGCCGCCGCTGTGGGTGTGAACTGCTCCGTGGGTCCGGATCAGCTGCTTGCTGTTGTGGCTTCTATGAAGCGGGTGGCAGAAGTTCCCATTATCGCAAAGCCCAATGCGGGAATGCCTCTGATCACAGAAACAGGAGAGGCTGTTTATGATATGGATGCCGCACGTTTTGCCCGGTGCATCGAAGAACTGATCCAGGCCGGGGCAGGCATCGTAGGCGGCTGCTGCGGCACTACCCCGGAATACATCCGGGCCGTATATGAACGGATCAGAAGATAAAAGAAAAAGGAGATAAGAAAAAATGAAGATCGAAAGCACCATGGGAGCCATTCTTCTGGATGAAGCTTCCCTTCGTTTCACTGTGAAAGTTGAGGGAGAAAGCTGGAGCTGGGAGGAAGGATACCGTCCGTATTTTCTTTCCGGAGAAGAAAAAATCTTCTTTTCCGATGCAGCTTCCGTGCATCATGAAACAGTGAAAAACGGCATTGGAGAAGGGATCCGGAGCTGTTATTCCGGATTTTCCATCGGTGGAGAAAAGAAAGAACTGAGCTTTGAAACGTATGTCTGGACAGAAGAGAGTACAGGGGATGTTTTTTTTGAGTGGATCCCTGTCAGAGAGAACGGAGAGATCACAAAATTATTCTGGCCGGGTCCCATGGCATTTGAGGAAGCGAAAGAAGACTGGTATACCCTGGTCAACGAACGGCAGGGCTTTCTGATCCCAAACACCTGGAAGACAGAAAGCCGTCCCCTGCATTTTCAGGGGCAGTTCTGTACAGCAGGCGGTTATATGTCCTGGTTTTCCCAGATCCGGGAAGGAAAAGGCTATATTGCCATCGCACTGACTCCCTGGAATGGTTTCACCGAGCTGGAACATCCGGCAGGAGGTCCCTTTACCCATGTTTCCGTGAGCTGGGAACCAAGTCTCGGAACGATGGATTACCGGAGGATCATGAGATACAGTTTCCGGAAAGACTGTGATTACAATACCATGTGTAAGATCTACCGGAAGTATATGTTTGAAAACGATCTGGCTGCAACACTGAAAGAGAAAGCTGCCCGGATCCCTTCTGTGGATCGTCTGGTCGGAGCCTCCTTTGTACATAAAGGGATCAAGACCAGCGTAAATCCGAAATCAGAATTCTTTGATCCGGAAGCCCCGGAGAAAAATAATTCCCTGACTCCCTTTGCTGTACGGGAAAAGGAAATGGAAGCTTTTCATGATCTCGGTGTGGAAAAGCTTTATTTTCATCTGGACGGCTGGGCAGAGCCGGGCTATGACAACAAGCATCCGGATTACCTGCCGGCCTGTGAAAAAGCCGGCGGCTGGGAGAAGATGAAAGCGCTTTCTGATACCATGCAGCGGCTAGGCTATCTCTTCGGTATCCATGACCAGTATCGTGATTATTATAAGGACGCTCCTTCTTTTGATGAAGATTATGCCGTGCGGCTGACAGACGGTTCTATTCCGGAGCACGCCCGCTGGGCAGGCGGTCCGCAGTCTTATCTCTGTGCGACCCAGGCACCCTATTACGTAAGAAGAAACTTTACAGAGCTTGAGAAGCATGGCATTCATCTGGATGGTGCTTACCTGGATGTGTTCACCTGTAACGAAGGCGATGAGTGTGCCAATCCAAGACATCGCATGAGCCGGAAGGAATGTTATGAGAACCGGAAAAAATGCTTTGATTTTCTGATCTCCAGAGGGATCCTCCCAAGTTCAGAGGAAGCTTCTGACTGGGCAATGAAGAGCCTGGTGTTCTGTCATTATGCGCCGTATTCCTTTATGCTCCAGACACCCGGCACGGAGCAGATCGGAGTCAGCGTACCGCTCTTTAACCTGGTTTATCATGACTGTGTCATTGAGCCCTGGATGATGGAGAAACTCAATGATACCGATGATTACATGCTTTATGCACTTCTGAACGGCGGAGCACCCTACCTTGTCCGTGATGGCGCTTATCCAAACATCGACGGTGCATTTGACGGCTATGTCCGATTGAGTCCGGAAGAGACGGTAAAACGTTGTAAAATCGTCAGCAGCCTTCATGAAAAAGTGGCAAAAGAAGAGATGGTAAGCCATGCGTTTGTGGATGGAGATTATCAGATCCAGAGAACGACCTTCGCAGACGGCACCAGAGTGACCGTGGATCTTCGCCAAGGTACCTATGAGATCGAACAAGTGATTTGAACGCAAAATAAGCAAGCCGTAAAAAAAGCAGCTCTGATATAAGATCAGGGCTGCTTTTTCAGCGGGTCAGTTTTGATTCTGAGTGATAAAAGTCTTGATGGCGGTAAAGCTTTCAGGACTCATGGTATGCTCCATACGGCAGGCGTCTTCCACGGCGATTTTCTCGTCCACACCGAGACTGATGAGCCAATGGGAAAGGACGGTATGACGCTCGTACATGGTCTGGGCAATCTCCAGACCTTTTTCTGTCAGAGTGATAAAGCCGTCTTCCATATGGATAAAGCCGTTTTCACGAAGGTTTTTCATAGCCACGCTGACGCTCGGCTTTGAAAAATCCAGGTAATTTACGATATCAATGGAACGTACATGTCCCTTCTGCTTCTGCAGGATCAGAATCGATTCCAGATAGTTTTCAGCAGATTCTTGAATTTTCAATGTTTCACACTCTCCTATTCAGGGAAGCATAGTGCAGGAACACATTCCCCCGTTTGCTCCCAACATCTTTCTATAAGGATAACATGAAATGCAGGAAAAAACAAATGAAAAAAGTGAGAAATTCTGTTCGGTAAGGAGAAGAAGGCGGGAAAAGAGAAAAACTTTCAGCCATAAGGAGCACAGAATGTGGCTTGCCAAAAAATGCGGCGTGATTTATACTATCTGTGTTGTAGGATCACGGATGTCCGCTTTAACTGGTGCAGCAGAAGGGAAAGGCTTCACCTGAAAGGAAAAATATGAATATTACAGAACATGAAAAACTTCATGCCCTGGGGATCGCCCATAGTCATGAAGAAACAGAACATACAGAACTGCATGCTCACAGTCATGACCATGATCACGGCCATTCACATGGAGGGCATCATCATGTCCATTCTGAGGCAGAGAAAAAGGCAGTGATAAACCGGCTTTCCAGGGCCATCGGCCATTTACAGTCCATTAAGACCATGGTGGAAACCGACAGGGACTGCAGCGAAGTGCTGATCCAGCTGGCTGCGGTAAAATCTGCGGTAAATAATACCGGTAAGCTGGTCTTGAAAGAACACATTGCCCACTGCATTGTGGAAGCGATTGAAAACGGGGACGAAGAAAGTCTGCGCCAGCTGAATAAGGCCATTGATTCCTTTGTGAAATAGCGGGCGCGGTCGATCCCGTGACCGGGAATGATCTGGAAACTATATTTCGGAGGTAATTATGAAAGCATTGGTAATTGCAGAGAAACCTTCCGTGGCCCGGGATATTGCCCGGGTCCTTCATTGTGAAAAGAAACTGGACGGTGGAATGGAAGGAAAGGATTATGTAGTCACCTGGGCACTGGGGCATCTGGTGACACTTGCAGATCCGGAAGCATACGATAAAAAATATATGAAATGGGAGATGGAGACACTTCCCATGATGCCGGACAAAATGAAACTGATCGTGATCCCGCAGACGGGTAAGCAGTTTCGGGCGGTGAAGGCACTTCTTTTCCGCAAAGATATCGATCATGTGGTCATTGCCACGGATGCCGGAAGAGAAGGAGAACTGGTGGCCCGCTGGATCCTGGAGATGGCTGGCTGCCATAAACCGGTGAAACGTCTGTGGATCTCTTCCGTGACGGATAAAGCGATCCGGGAGGGCTTTGCCCATCTGCGGGACGGCCGGGAATATGAAAATCTTTACCGGGCGGCAGCGGCCAGAGCTGAGGCCGACTGGCTGGTTGGCATCAATGCCACCAGAGCCCTCACCTGTAAATACAATGCCCAGCTTTCCTGCGGCCGTGTCCAGACACCGACGCTGGCCATGATCGCACACCGCGAGCAGGAGATCCGGGATTTTGTACCGGAAGAGTATTATGGCATTTTCCTGAAGGCAGCAGGCATCCGCTGGAGCTGGCAGGAGAAAAAGAGCGGAAGCTACCGTACCTTTGACAGAGAAAAAGCAGAAAAACGGAAAAAGGAACTGGAAGGAAAGGCACTCACGGTGTCTTCCGTGGAGAAGGTTTCCAAAAATCAGAATGCTCCAGGTCTGTATGACCTGACGGAGCTTCAGCGGGATGCCAGCCGCCGTTTCGGTTATTCTGCAAAAGAAACCTTAAATATCATGCAGCGTCTCTATGAGAATCATAAAGTCCTCACCTATCCGCGTACCGATTCCCGCTATATCGGAAAAGATGTGGCGGAAACCTTAAAGGAACGGCTGAAAGCCTGTGCGGTCGGCCCTTACCGGAAGCTGGCCGGAAGTCTGGCCATGAAGCCCATACGGACAAACGGTTCTTTTGTAGATGATAAAAAAGTCAGTGATCACCATGCGATTATCCCGACCGAACAGTTTGTGGATCTTTCCCATATGACGAACGAAGAGCGGAAAATCTACGATCTGGTGGTGCGCCGGTTCCTGGCTGTGCTGATGCCGCCGTTTACTTATGATGAGACGACCATGAAGGCAGAAGCAGGAGAGAGCGTTTTTACTGCCCGTGGCAAGATCGTAAAAAACCAGGGCTGGAAAGAAGCCTATGAGACAGAGCTCTTTTCCGAAGAGGACGAAGAAAGTACAGAGGAGCTGCCGAAAGAGCAGAAGCTTCCGGAACTGAAAAAAGGAGAGAAGCTGAAGATCGAAAAGCTGGAACTCACGGTCGGAAAGACAAAGCCGCCGGCACGTTTTAACGAAGCGACCCTTCTCTCTGCCATGGAAAATCCGGTCAAATACATGGAGTCCAGAGACAAGGCTTATATCCGGACGCTTGGCGAGACCGGCGGTCTTGGAACAGTTGCCACCCGGGCCGACATCATTGACAAGCTTTTCAAGAGCTTTCTCATGGAGAAAAAAGGAAAAGAGATCTATATCACATCCAAGGCAAGGCAGCTTTTAAAGCTGGTGCCGGAGGATCTGAAAAAACCGGAGCTTACAGCCGCCTGGGAACTGAAGCTTGGAAAGATCGCCAGAGGCGAGCTGAAGCAGGAAGCCTTCCTTTCCAGTATCCGGGGCTACACGGAAGAGCTGATCTGTGAGATCAAAACAGCAGACGGAACCTTCCGTCATGAAAACATCACCGGAAAGAAATGTCCGCGCTGCGGAAAATATCTTCTGGCTGTCAACGGAAAAAACAGTAAACTTCTGGTCTGCCAGGACCGGGAATGCGGCTATCGGGAGACACTTTCCCGTACCACCAATGCCCGCTGTCCAAACTGCCACAAGAAGCTGGAAATGATCGTAAAAGGTGAGGAAGAAACCTTTATCTGTTCGACCTGCGGCTATAAAGAAAAGCTTTCCGCTTTCAAAAAACGCCGGGAAAAGGAAGGCGCCGGAGTCAATAAACGAGAGGTGGCACGGTACCTGAACCAGCAGAAAAAAGAGGCGGAAGAGCCCCTGAACAATGCCTTTGCAGCGGCACTTTCCGGGCTGAAGCTGGATAAATAAAGATTGCTGTTTAAAAGGAGTTGTGCTATACTATTTCTGAATCTAAAGAAGCAGAGGTGCTTACATGAAAAGAGTATTATTGAAATTAAGCGGCGAGGCACTGGCCGGTGATAAAAAGACAGGATTTGACGAGCCTACTGTTACCGCCGTGGCACATCAGGTAAAAGAACTGGTAGATGACGGTCTGGAGGTTGGTATCGTGATCGGAGGCGGCAACTTCTGGAGAGGCCGTTCCAGTGAGAAGATCGACCGGACAAAGGCAGACCAGATCGGTATGCTGGCTACGGTCATGAACTGTATTTATGTATCTGAGATTTTCCGTTCTGTAGGTATGAAGACCAAGGTCCTGACTCCTTTTGCCTGCGGAGCGTTTACGGAGCTTTTTTCCAAGGATGTGGTAAATGAATGCTTTTCCAAGGGAATGGTAACCTTCTACGCCGGTGGAACCGGTCATCCGTATTTCTCCACGGATACAGCTACCGTACTGCGTGCGATCGAGATCGAGGCAGATGTGATCCTTCTTGCGAAGTCCATCGATGCTGTCTATGACAGCGACCCGAAGAAGAATCCGGATGCAAAGAAATATGACGAGGTCTCCATCCAGGAAGTGATCGACAAGAAACTGGGTGTGGTAGATATGGCGGCCTCCATTCTCTGTATGGAGAACAAGATGCCCATGCTGGTATTCGGGCTCAACGAAGAGAACAGCATTGTGGAAACCGTAAAGGGCAATTTTAAAGGCACAAGGGTGACTGTATAATAAAACCGGAGGAAAAAAATATGGATGAAAGAATCAAAGCATATGAGACAAAGATGAGCAAATCCTACGACAGCCTGTTAAAGGATTTCGGTACGATCCGTGCAGGACGTGCCAACCCCCATGTACTGGACAAGATCACCGTTGACTACTACGGAACACCGACCCCGCTGCAGCAGGTGGGAAATATCACCGTTCCGGAAGCCCGGATGCTGGTGATCCAGCCGTGGGAGAAAAAGATGATCAAAGAGATCGAGAAAGCCATCATGGTTTCCGATATCGGCATCAATCCTTCCAATGACGGCAGTTGCATCCGCCTGGTATTCCCGGAGCTTACCGAGGACCGCAGAAAAGAGCTTGCCAAAGATGTAAAGAAAAAAGGCGAGGGCGCAAAGGTTGCTGTCCGCAACATCCGTCGGGATGCCAATGATGCTTTTAAGAAGCTGAAAGGCAGTGATGTATCTGAGGATGAGATCAAGGAGCTGGAGGACGAGATCCAGAAGCTCACGGATAAATACATCAAAGAGATCGACAAGGCAGTGGAAGTAAAATCCAAGGAGATCATGACAGTATAAAACAGCTGGGCGCTGCTTTTGGGCAGCGCCTAAAATTGTTTCTGGAGGAAATAAATATGGTGATACCGCAGCATGTTGCCATCATTCTGGATGGTAACGGACGATGGGCGAAAAGCAAAGGCATGCCCAGAAACTATGGTCATTCCAGGGGAGCCAAGAACCTGGAGGTGATCTGTGAGGATGCCTGGAACATGGGCATCAAATATCTGACGGTCTATCTGTTTTCTACGGAAAACTGGAAACGGTCAAAGGAAGAGGTGGACGGCCTGATGAAGCTGTTCCGCAGTTACACTAAGACCTGCATCAAGACCGCACAGAAAAATAACATGAAGGTACGGGTCCTGGGAGATCCGACCGCTCTGGATCCGGATCTTCAGGAGAGCTTACGGAAACTGGAGGAGTCATCCAAAGACAATACGGGACTGAATTTCCAGATCGCCATCAATTATGGAAGCCGGGATGAGATCACGAGAGCAGTCCGTCATCTGGCGGCAGATGTCAGAGACGGAAAGCTGGCTGTCGATGCCATTGATGAGGATTGTATCTCCGGTTATCTGGATACCAGAGAAGTACCGGATCCTGACCTTCTGATCCGCACCAGCGGAGAGCAGCGTCTTTCCAACTACCTGCTCTGGCAGCTGGCATACACGGAGTTTTATTTTACAGATGTTCCCTGGCCGGCTTTCAACAAAGACGAGCTCTGGAAAGCCATTGAGAAATTCAACAGCCGTGACCGGCGTTACGGTGGAGTAAAGGAGGGGTAATGTGTTTAAGACGAGACTGTTAAGCGGTATCGTTCTGGTGATCATTGCTCTCGTGACCATCATCAGCGGCGGTTACCTTCTCTGGGGAACCTTATTCCTGGTATCCCTGATCGGCCTGACGGAGCTTTACCGGGCTGTCGGTGTTCAGGAAAAAGGGTTTTCTTTTCTGGCATTGACCGGAGCTCTTGGCGTGGCTTCTTATTATCTGCTGTTACTTTTCGGACTGGAAGCATATAGTATGATGGATATGATCTTTATCCTGATCGTACTGCTGGCTGTTTATGTATTTTCTTATCCGAAATACCATGCGGATCAGGTCATGGCGGCCTTTTTCGGTGTGATCTATGTGTCTGTGCTGCTTTCTTATATTTATCTTACCCGGAATCTGAAGGGAGGAGCCTTCCTTGTATGGCTGATCTTCCTCTGCTCCTGGGGCTGTGATACCTGTGCCTATTGTGTGGGGATCCTGATCGGAAAGCATAAGATGGCGCCTGTTTTAAGCCCGAAAAAATCCATAGAAGGTGCTGTAGGAGGCGTTGCCGGAGCAGCATTGCTTGGTCTGATCTATGCTCTGGCGGCCGGTAAATTCTTCCCGGAGTTCGATCACAGCCCGGCAGTTTATGCGCTGATCTGTGCAGTAGGTGCACTGATCTCCATGGTGGGAGACCTGGCGGCTTCCGGTATCAAGAGAAACCATAACATTAAGGACTACGGAAAACTGATCCCGGGACACGGTGGGATTCTGGATCGCTTTGACAGCGTGATCTTTACCGCACCGGTGATCTATTTCCTGGCCATTGCCCTTCTGTGAGAAGTGGAGGAATACATATGAAAAAAATAGCAATTTTAGGCTCGACCGGTTCTATCGGGACCCAGACGCTGGAAGTTGTGGAACATAATGGTGACATACAGGTGGAAGCACTTTCTGCCAACGGAAATGTGGAGCTTCTGGAAAAACAGGCCAGAAAATTTCATCCCTCTGTCATCGCTGTCTTCCGTGAAGCTGCAGCAAAAGAACTGAAGGAACGGCTGAAGGATACCGATATCCGCATCGTGACCGGAATGGACGGTCTCATCGAGATCGCAACCCTGCCGGAGACGGATATTCTGGTGACTGCCATTGTGGGAATGATCGGTATCCTTCCTACCATTGAAGCCATCAAGGCAGGAAAAGACATTGCCCTGGCGAATAAAGAGACGCTGGTGACAGCAGGTCATATCATCATGCCGCTGGCAGAGCAGAAGGGCGTTCAAATCCTTCCGGTGGACAGCGAGCACAGTGCCATTTTCCAGGCTCTTCACGGGGAAGACAGGGGCGGGATCGAGAAAATCCTCATCACAGCCTCCGGCGGACCTTTCCGTGGAAAGACCAGGGAAGAGCTGGCTGGCGTACAGGTTGAGGACGCCCTGAAACATCCCAACTGGTCCATGGGACAGAAGATCACCATTGATTCTGCCACGCTGGTAAACAAAGGGCTGGAGGTCATGGAAGCAAAATGGCTTTTCGGTGTGGATCTGGACCGGATCCAGGTAGTCGTCCAGCCTAAGAGCATCATTCATTCCATGGTGGAATTTAAAGACGGAGCTGTGATCGCCCAGCTGGGTACGCCGGATATGAAGCTGCCTATCCAGTATGCACTTTATTATCCGGAGCGGCGCTATCTTCCGGGAGACCGGCTGGATTTCTGGAAGCTGAAGGAGATCACCTTTGAAAAACCGGATATGGATACTTTTCTCGGTCTGCCACTGGCATTCCGGGCGGCGAGAACCGGCGGCAGCATGCCTACGGTCTTTAATGCGGCCAACGAGCGGGCAGTGAGTAAATTCCTGAACCGGAAGATCCGTTTTCTGGATATCTATGAAATAATTTCCGACGCAATGGAACATCATAAGGTTATTCCGGATCCTTCCATCGAAGAGATTCTGGCAGCAGAGCAGGCGACATACGAACGAATTGAAAGCAGGTGGTAGGTTGAGTATTATTCTTGCACTTTTTATTTTCAGCCTGATCATTATCATCCATGAGCTGGGTCATTTTCTCCTGGCAAAATATAATGGAGTGACAGTGTTGGAGTTTTCTCTGGGCATGGGGCCCAGAATTTTAAGTACAGTAAAGGGCGGTACCCGGTATTCCTGGAAGCTTCTTCCCTTTGGCGGCTCCTGTGCCATGCTGGGTGAGGATGAGGCTACTACGGAGGAAGGCTCCTTCGGAAGCAAATCCGTATGGGCCAGGATCTCTGTCATTGCGGCGGGACCGATCTTCAATTTTATCCTGGCTTTTCTACTGTCTCTTTTTATCATCGGCAGCATCGGTTACGATGCACCGGTAATCAGCTATGTAGGAGAGGGAACACCGGCTTCTGAAGCAGGGATCCAGGTGGGAGACCGGATCCTGAAAATGAACGGTCAGAAGATCCATGTGGCCAGGGAGATCACCGGCTATACCCTTTACCATCCCAATGAGGAAACCATTACCGTGACCTGGGAGCATGAAGGAGAAAAGAAAACGGCAGATATCACCATGCGGATGGACGAAGAAGCCGGAAGAAAGCTGATGGGCATCTCCGTATCCGGAATCCGCACAAAGCTTGATCCTGTTGGGGTACTGAAATACAGTGCGTATGAGGTGAAATACTGGATCGCCACCACGATTGACGGGCTGAAGCTTCTGGTGAGCGGAAAACTGGGACTTAATGATATGTCCGGTCCCGTTGGTGTGGTCAACATGATCGGAAGCACTTATGAAGAGAGCAAGTCGGACGGAGGGTTCTATGTGTGGCTGAATATGCTGAACATTTCCATTCTCCTGACGGCCAACTTAGGTGTTATGAACCTTCTGCCGCTTCCGGCACTGGATGGCGGCCGGCTGGTATTCCTTTTTCTGGAAGCCATCCGCAGGAAGCGCATTGATCCGGAAAAAGAAGGCATGGTCCATATGATCGGTCTTCTGGCTTTGATGCTGCTGATGGTTGTGATCATGTTTAATGACGTAAGGAAGTTATTTTAGGAGGCGATTGCTGTGAAGAGCTTTTTCACAAATCAGGGAGTGTTTGCTTTTGTTTATCTGCTGCTCGGGATACTGCTTCTGATCCATCCGGTGGCTTTTTCCCAGGCGGTCTGCTATGTGCTTGGTGTGTGTGCCCTTATCTATGGTATCTGGAAGATCCTGGGATACTGGAAGGACCGGAAGATTGGCGGCGTATTTCAGCTGGAACTCATCGTTGGTGTGATCCTGACCGTCATCGGTCTTGTTGCACTCTTTAAATCCGAAGTTTTGCTTTCTGTTCTGCCGGTGATCATCGGTCTGATCATCCTTATGGACGGACTGGTGACGATCAACCAGGCACTGAACCTCCGGAAACTGGATTACCGCTGGAAGTATTTCCTTCCTATGGGTATCGTGGTCGCTGTGTTTGGCCTGATCCTGGTTCTGAATCCTTTTGGAAGCGCCATGCTGCTGATGCGTTTTCTGGGCTTCACTCTGCTGGTGGATGGCTGCTGTGATCTCTGGTGGTATTATAAACTGAAAAAATTGTTTGAGTGACCGGCAGGGACGGAGTTGTGGAAGTGGCTCCGTCCCGTTTGGTTTTTAAAGGAGAGTTGAATGAAGATCGGAAGATACGAAAAAGAAGTGAATAATCAGAAAATCCGGGAGATCGCGGAGAAGATCCTGCCGGATATTTCTTTTGAGAAAATATACAGAATCTGCGAGCAGTATGGAGAAGAAGAGACGGAATGCAGAGAATATGATGTTTATAAGCTTGCGACGACAGAGGGCGACAGAATCCTCAAAAAGGCCGGCGGGCGTGAGGCGGAAAATTATGAGAAATACCTGAAGCAAAAAGATTTTTGTGTTCCCCGGTTTTACGGATGCTGGAACGAGGGGACGGATACCTGGATCATGCTGGAAAGCATCGAGGGCAGCGATTTAAGAGATATGACGGATGAGCTGGCAAAAGCGGCTGCAAAGAGCATCGTTCAGATTCAGAATTCCTTCTGGAATCATCCGGACAGAGAACGCTTTGAGGTCTATCTGGAAAGGATCAATCGAAGATTCACCTGCATAAAGGACGAACCGGAGATCGGTGAAGCGTACAGGCTCTTTCTTGAGAGGCAGAAAACCTGCCCGGGAACTCTGTCAAATGGTGATTTCCTGGAGTTCAATGCGATCCAAAAAAACGGGAGGGTATCCATCATTGACTGGGGTTTTGGCGGCATCATGCCCTATTCTCTGGATCTAGCGAGATTTATTGCCCATGCGACGGAAGACCGGGCCACGTTTCCGTTTTTTATGAACGAGGATCAGAAACGCCTGTTTTTGAATACCGTTTACGAAAATTTAGCCGAAAAACCCGATTATAAACAGTATTTATATGATATCAAACTGGCCGTTCTCAATGAATATGTGGAATTCATAGAAGCGGATGAAGATGACGACAGATGGTATTATGATCATGCAAGGCTGCTTGCCAGAGAGATTCTGGCTGAAAA
>CAKRQP010000007.1:0-55120 GCA_934393555.1 uncultured Lachnospiraceae bacterium | reverse complement strand
ATACGCTTACAAAAAAGCCGGGGTGTCAACTCCGGCTTTTTTCGTGTCTGCGGGGTTAGACCGCAATGGGGTCAACTCAAAAGAGATGGCCGAGGAGCTGGTCGAACGCTCCATCGTTTTCTGCCTGGACGAACTGAGGCGGCTTAAGACGGGCAAAGCAGGTTTGAACAGCATGGACTGGAGCTGGAAAATCTTTTGACAATACTTCCCAGCGTACTATAATAAAAGGAAACAAGCAGGGGGCAGAAAGAGTATGGAAAAAACAGCGGAAAAATATATAAAGACACAATATTCGGGATGACAGCGTTGGCGTCGGCGACACAATTTGCGTGGCGGAGACGGCGGCTGGGATCTACATAGGGGCAGGTGCATAAGAAAATGGGCATGTCCGGTTTTTGGTCCATCCGTATAAGCTTTTTCCCAGTATAAGGCCCTGCGGGAGAATGGTCAAGAGGGAGATTTTTGGACAAAAAAAGACAACCAACTGACGGGATTGGTTGTCTTTTTATTTTCTATATAATGATTGAAACTCGATTACTGAATGCCGTTTACAGCTTTGGTCAGACGAGAAACTTTGCGTGCAGCATTGTTCTTGTGATATACACCCTTGGTAGCAGCTTTATCAATGATAGAAGTTGCATTCAGGAGAGCAGCTTTTGCAGCCTCAGCATCTTTCGCAACAACAGCGGCGTCCACTTTCTTAATAGCGGTTTTCACACCGGATTTGATAGCTTTGTTGCGCTCCATTTTAGTATTGTTTACGAGAATTCTTTTTTTTGCAGATTTAATGTTAGCCAATCCGTACACCTCCAAATATTTTCAATCGTTTTATCTTTTTTTCTTCCCATCGAGCATGGACTTTGACACGGAGACGGACAGCCCGGTGGAACATACCTCTATAGTTTAGTCGATAAGTTCCTGCTTGTCAATACATATTTCAGAGAAAATGAGAAAAAATATAGATAAAAACATAGAAAGGAAGGAACGTATGCTGGGAAATTTTCATGTCCGTACGGACCTGGCTCTGGAGGCAAGGGAGAACTTCGGAGAGGCGGATGTAAAGATCAGAGGTGTCCGGGTGGAAACAAGAGAAGATGAGGAAAAAGAGATCCGGACGACACTGGTAAAGATCGAAACGGAGAATGGAGCGCGTACCATGGGAAAGCCGACAGGTACCTATATCACGCTGGAGGCACCGAATCTTTCCTGCCAGGATGAGGATTATCACAGGGAGATTTCTGAGGAGCTGGCACATCATCTGAGGAAAATGATCGGTGAACGGGAACAGTCGGTCCTGGTGGTGGGGCTTGGAAACCGGGATGTGACACCGGATGCGCTTGGACCGAGGGTGGTCAGCAATATCCGGATCACCCGTCACATGATCCGGGAATATGGAAGGGCGGCTCTGGAAGGGAAAAAAGCCAATGAGATCAGTTCTCTGGTGCCCGGTGTCATGGCTCAGACCGGGATGGAGACACTGGAGATCATCAAAGGTGTGGTGGAAGAAAGCAGACCGGATGTGGTGCTGGTCATTGATGCCCTGGCAGCCAGAAATACCAGGCGGCTGAGCCGTACGATCCAGATTTCTGACACAGGGATCCATCCCGGTTCCGGTGTGGGGAACCACAGAAACGGGATCACCCGGGAAACGCTGGGAGTTCCGGTGATTTCCATTGGTGTGCCTACAGTAGTGGATGCTGCCACGATCGTAAATGATACGATGGAAGAAATGGTGGAGACTCTGGATGCCTCCGAAAAGATCCGTCGGCTGGGAGGGGCACTGGGAACGTTTAACCGGGTGGAAAAACAGCAGATGATCCATGAACTGCTGTCTCCGCACCTGAATACCATGTATATGACGCCGAAGGATATTGATGAGACCGTAAAAAGAGTCAGCTTTACGATTTCGGAAGGGATCAATATCGCATTGGGACAGCTGGAATAGTTTTTCCGGCAGACGAATATATTGTAAGTATGTAACTGTTGAAAGACGGAGATTTTTACCGGAAGAATGAGGTGGGAAGTTGCACCATTTCCGAAAACTGGTTCCCTATATAATAGGAAGTGTTCTTCTCCTGCTCGGACTTTACGTCCTGTGCAGGGGACTTTTGATCGCAGGAGAAAACGGCTGGGGTGGAAACGGCTTTTTTAAGAAGCTTCCGAGAAAGCTGGAAGAACTGGCAGTGGATACCTATAACGGGATACTGACCTGGGAAACGGAGACGGAAACAGGCAGCAGGCCTGGAGAGGGTGTGGGACGGAAGGTCATGGATGTACTGTTTCCGCCGATGGAGGAAGAGACAGAACAAGAAACGGCAACCGAAAGAGAGAAAGAAAGGGAAAGCGAAACAGAAACAGAACAACATCCGGTTTCGGAAGAAGAGACATCTGTGGAGGAGACATCTGCAGAGACAGATCTTTCCAGCGTCAGCGTCTTTTCCAATGCGGCGATCCCGATGCCTGCGGCAGAATCTCTCCGTCAGTCCCCACAGGTCCTTCCGTGGGACAAAATGAAGGATTTTCATTTTTTGCTTGAACAGTATTTTATTCTGGATGCTTCTGCAGCCATAGACGAAGACCTTCTGGACCTGGATACGCTTATGGGAAAAGATCTGACGATCCATACGGATACGGATGGTCCGCAGATTCTGATCTATCACACCCATTCGCAGGAAGCCTTTGCAGATTCCCGGCCGGGGGATCTTCGGGATACCATTATGGGCGTGGGGGAGAGGCTGAAAGAGATCCTGACAGAGCAGTATGGTTTTGAAGTTCTTCATCATACGAAAGTCTACGATATGATCAATGGAAAACTGGACCGGAATAAGGCCTATAATCTGGCGGCACCGGACATCGAAGCGATCCTGAAGGCTTATCCGTCTATCCAGGTCGTCATCGATCTGCACAGGGATGGTGTGGAGGACTACCGTTTTGTGACAGAATTTAACGGAAAGCCGGTGGCAAAGATCATGTTTTTCAATGGTCTGAGCTACAGTGCCCGAAATGGTCCGGTAGAGTATCTGCCGAATCCCTACATAGCAGATAATCTGGCTTTTTCTTTTCAGCTGCAGATGAAGGCGGAAGAGTACTACCCAGGATTTACCAGGAATATTTATCTTCAGAGCCTCCGTTATAATCAGCATCTGAGCTCTCATTCATTACTGATCGAATCCGGAACCCAGTTAAATACGGTAGAAGAAGAGTACAATGCCATGGAACCGCTGGCAGATATTCTCAATCAGGTCTTGCGCGGAAAATAAGATGATGTTAAACTATTCAGAGCCAAGATGGCTCGGCACTGTATATTTACGGATATTATAGCAATTCTGCAAAACACGGCATCCGATCCGGCTTTTGCAAACCGCTTTGCCTTTAACGGATGTCTGCGAATTGCTGTCAGAATCCCCTTCAGGAGGAAATTAAATGGCAATGGACCAAAGTAAAATCAGAAATTTTTGTATTATCGCACATATCGACCATGGAAAATCCACACTTGCTGACCGTATCATTGAGATGACTGGCCTTCTCACCAAGAGAGAGATGCAGGAGCAGGTGCTGGACAATATGGAACTGGAACGGGAGCGTGGGATCACCATCAAATCCCAGGCAGTCCGTACCGTTTATCGCGCAAAAGACGGTGAGGAATATATTTTTAACCTGATCGACACCCCGGGACACGTAGACTTTAACTATGAGGTGTCCAGAAGTCTGGCCGCCTGTGACGGAGCAATCCTTGTCGTGGATGCGGCACAGGGGATCGAAGCCCAGACACTGGCCAATGTATATCTGGCACTGGATCACAATCTGGATGTATTTCCCGTTATCAATAAGATCGATCTTCCAAGTGCCGATCCGGAGCGTGTGATCAACGAGATCGAGGACGTGATCGGCATTGAGGCACAGGATGCACCGCAGATCTCTGCCAAGACAGGACTGAATGTGGATCAGGTGCTGGAAGAGATCGTACACCGGATCCCGGCTCCGGGCGGAGATGCCAACAAACCGTTGAAAGCACTGATCTTCGACTCCCTTTACGATCCATACAGAGGCGTGATCATTTTTGTCCGTGTCATGGATGGCCGGGTGAAAAAAGGCACCATGATCCATATGATGGCTACCGGCTGTACGGAGGACGTGGTGGAAGTCGGCTATTTCGGAGCCGGTCAGTTCATTCCCTGTGAAGAACTGACGGCAGGAATGGTAGGTTATATCACGGCTTCCCTGAAAAATGTGAAAGATACCCGTGTTGGTGATACGGTCACCGATGCATCGAATCCCTGTGAAGAAGCCCTTCCGGGATATAAAAAGGTCAACCCGATGGTATACTGCGGTATGTATCCTGCAGACGGGGCAAAATACCCGGATCTTCGTGATGCCCTGGAGAAGCTTCAGCTCAACGATGCATCCCTGCAGTTTGAGCCGGAAACCTCGATCGCCCTGGGCTTTGGTTTCCGCTGTGGTTTTCTGGGCCTTTTGCATCTGGAAATCATCCAGGAACGTCTGGAGAGAGAATACAACCTGGATATCGTGACGACAGCACCCGGCGTAGTTTATAAAGTGTACAAGACTAACGGAGATGTGATCGAACTGACCAATCCCTCCAACCTTCCGGATCCTTCGGAGATCGAATATATGGAGGAGCCGGTGGTATCGGCAGAGATCATGGTGACCAGTGAATACATCGGAGCCATCATGGATCTTTGTCAGGAGCGCCGTGGTATTTATGAGGGAATGGAATATATGGAGGCTACCCGTGCACTCCTGAAGTATACCCTTCCTCTGAATGAGATCATTTATGATTTCTTTGATGCGCTGAAATCCCGTTCCAGAGGTTACGCTTCCTTCGATTATGAGATGAAGGGCTATCAGCGTTCCGCACTGGTGAAACTGGATATTCTTGTAAATAAAGAAGAAGTGGACGCACTGTCCTTCATCATTCATGCGGATACTGCCTACGAGAGGGCCAGAAAAATGTGTGAAAAGCTGAAGGAAGAGATTCCGAGACAGCTCTTCGAGATCCCCATTCAGGCAGCGATCGGAAGCAAGATCATTGCCCGTGAGACAGTCAAAGCGATGAGAAAAGATGTACTGGCGAAGTGTTACGGCGGTGATATCAGCCGTAAGAAGAAGCTTCTGGAAAAGCAGAAGGAAGGAAAGAAGCGGATGCGTCAGGTGGGAAATGTGGAGATTCCGCAGAGAGCCTTCATGAGTGTGCTGAAGCTGGATGAAAACTGATGAAAGAACTGGAGCTTTATCTTCACATTCCGTTTTGTGTGAAAAAATGCAATTATTGTGATTTCTTATCTGCTCCGGCAGAGGAAGAGACAAGAGCTGCCTATGTAGACGCCTTGCTTGAGGAGATCCGGGGGTTTGAAGATCCGGAGGACTATGAAGTGGTGACGGTGTTTTTTGGCGGCGGGACGCCATCGATCCTTCCGGGCCAGGAGATCTTCCGGATCATGGAAGCTCTCAGAGAAAAATTTTCTTTCCGCAAGAGGGCAGAGATCACGCTGGAAGCAAATCCGGGAACGGTAGACAAAGAGAAGCTTTCCTGCTATAAAAAGGCAGGGATCAACCGTCTGAGCTTCGGCCTTCAGTCTGCCGATGCGGAAGAACTGAAAAAGCTGGGCAGGATCCATACCTGGGAAAAATTTCTGGAAAGCTTTCAGCTGGCAAGAGAAGCCGGTTTTTCCAATATCAATGTGGATCTTATGTCGGCACTTCCGGGACAGACAAAGGAGAGCTGGGAAAAGACGCTGCGCCAGGTCCTCGCACTGCAGCCGGAGCATATTTCTGCCTACAGCCTTATCATTGAAGAAGGCACGCCGTTTTATCAGCTTTATGAAAAAGATGTGGAGCGCAGAGATGCCGGAGAAGAGCCGGAACTCCTCCCTTCCGAAGAGGAAGAACGGGCAATGTATGAAGCGACCGGCAGGATTTTAAAAGAACAGGGATATCTTCATTATGAAATATCCAATTATGCCAAACCGGGCAGGGAGTGCCGTCACAACCTCGGATACTGGCAGCGGAGAGACTACCTTGGCTTCGGTCTTGGTGCATCGACACTTTTAAATCCCGTGCGTTATAAGAACACGGAGGATCTCGAAGCCTATCTTGGAGGGGATTTTTCCAAAAAGGAATTTTTTGTCCTTACCAAAGACAATCAGATCGAAGAAACCATGTTTCTGGGACTTCGTGTCCTGGAGGGTGTGTCCAAAGAGAAATTCAGAGAACAGTTTTCCTGTGAGCTTCGCGTCGTTTACCGGAAAGAACTGGAAAAGCTGGAGCAGGAAGGTCTGCTGGAAGAAGAAGGAGATTTTGTCAGACTGACGAGCCGGGGCATAGATCTTTCCAATCCGGTACTGGCAGAATTTTTATTATCCTGACAGCGGCAAAAAGGCATAAAGAAAAAGACAACGTCTGCATGAAAGCAGTTCCGTTGTCTTTTTTGTTTCGCCGGACGATCAGGCGGCAGTCAGGCGGCTTACGACATAATAGTGAATGGAAAGATAGGTGCTGTCCGTGTAGTGGAGGCCGTCTACCGTGGAAAAATCACCGGTGAGCAGATAATTGTAAACATCCAGGTACTGCTCCGGAAAAGCGGCTTTCAGTTTCTGGTTGAAAGCGTCGATGGCCTCATTGGTAACGGTGGAGCAGTCGTCAGTTACCGGATTGACAGACATAATATGAAAGTCCGTAACGGGATAGGAATCAAAAAGCTGCTTATAATAGGAAATGTAAGCATCTGCTTCTGTGATATCGTTGACACCCAGATTCAGGATCACGGTGGCTTCCGGTGTATCGGAGAGTGCTGCAGCCAGCTCGCCGGTTCCGGTGTTTTTCAGCCATTCATAGCCTTCTCCTTCTTTGGCAATGTAACGGCAGGTATCGGAAGGATCATGTGCTTTTTCGGCAGAGGCCATGCCGACAGTCCTGGAATCTCCGACAAAGATGAAGCTGTGGCTGGTGGTGCCTTCTGTTTCCGTGAGGTAGATATCCGGTTCCTGGATCGTGATGATGTCTCCGCTGAACCCGTTCTTCAGGACGCTGATGGATTTACCGCTCATATAGAAGGTGAGATATACGGCTCCGGCAAGGAGTATCAGGATCGTCAGGAATGCCAGCAGGATAGCGAAATTGGAAAAGCCGGATTTTCTTCTTTTTTTCATAGACTCATTCTGCCGTCTCAGGAGACGGCGCCTTTCTTTCTTTTCCTATACTATATCTCAGGGAAAAGCCGCTGTCAAGAAAACGGAAAATCGCAGGTGGTCCACTTTTTCTGATATTCATAATTTTTTCACAAAAAAACTGAAAATCCCTATTGACAAAGGTATGGTCTGGTGATATGTTATGTACATAGATGTTAGCACTCTATAGAGATGAGTGCTAACAACATCCGAAAAGGATGTGGGCGGACTACAAAAGATTCACTCTCTAGCAAGAAAAGGAGGGCCTTAGGAATGCAGGAACTTGATGAGCGCAAGCAGAAAATCCTACATGCGATTATCCGGAACTATCTGGAGACGGGGGAGCCTGTTGGTTCCAGAACCATTTCCAAATATGCAGACTTGGGGTTAAGCTCCGCAACCATCCGTAATGAAATGTCGGATCTGGAAGAGATGGGTTATATCATCCAGCCTCATACCTCGGCAGGACGGATCCCTTCCGATATGGGTTACCGCTTTTATGTGGATCAGCTCATGAAGGAAAAGGAACAGGAAGTCACAGAGATGAAGGAGCTGATGATCCAGAGACAGGACAAGATGGAACTGGTACTGAAGCAGATGGCCAAGGTTCTGGCAGCCAATACCAATTATGCCACCATGATCACCTCACCGCAGTATCACCGGACGAAGCTGAAATTCATCCAGCTGTCGGTGATCGGCGAAGATCAGCTGCTGGCAGTTGTGGTAGCGGAAGGCAATGTGGTGAAGAACAAAGTGATCCCCATCAGCCATGGACTGGACAATGAGACGATCCTGAAGCTGAACATCCTTCTGAATACCAGTCTGAACGGACTGACTATGGAGGAGATCAATCTTTCCACCATCGCCAGACTGAAAGAACAGGCAGGTATCCACAGCGAAGTGATCAACAGCGTTCTGGATGCGGTGGCAGAGGCGATACAGATGGATGATGACCTTGAGGTTTACACCAGCGGTACCACCAATATCTTCAAGTACCCGGAACTGGCAGACAGCACAAAGGCGAGCGCCCTTCTCAGTGCATTTGAAGACAAGCAGCAGCTTGCGAGTCTTATGGAGGATATGAAGGACGAAGACGATACCGGAATTCAGGTCTACATCGGCAATGAGACACCGGGACAGACCATGAAGGACTGCAGTGTGGTAACGACCACCTACGAACTGGGTGAAGGGATGAAAGGAACCATCGGAATCATCGGACCGAAACGAATGGATTACGAAAAAGTGGTTGACAATCTGAAAACACTGACCAATCAGTTGGATCTGATTTTTAATAAGAACAAAGAAGGGCGGTAACAGACGTGGCTGAAGAAACAAAGAAAACTGTAGATTCTGAAGAAGAAGTAAAAACTTCCGAGGAAGAAAAGACAACCAGAGAGGAGACCGCAGACGAGACGGAGAAGCAGGCAGAACATGCGGAGGGAGCAGAAACCGAAGAGGATGCTGCTTCAGAGAAAAAAGGCTTCTTTGGGAAAAAGAATAAAAAAGACAAAAAAGATACTCAGATCGAGGATCTTACCGATAAACTGAGACGCCAGATGGCTGAGTTTGATAACTTCCGCAAACGGACCGAGAAAGAAAAATCCGGAATGTTTGAGCTGGGCGCAAAGAGCGTGGTTGAGAAACTGCTTCCGGTGGTTGACAACTTTGAGCGCGGACTTGCAACGGTTCCTGAAGAACAGAAGGAGGATCCTTTTGTGGTCGGTGTGGATAAGGTATACAAACAGCTGCTCACCGTATTTGATGAGATCGGAGTAAAAGCCATTGAGGCAGTCGGTCAGCCCTTTGACCCGAATTTCCATAACGCAGTGATGCATGTGGAAGATGACGAGCAGGGCGAAAATGTAGTAGTAGAGGAATTTCAGAAAGGCTATATGTATCACGATTCCGTGGTACGCCACAGTATGGTAAAGGTAGCCAACTGATGGTTGTCTTCCCGGACAGGGAAGCTCATCCAGACTCATCCGCTCCGGCGGATTTTAAATAGACAGAACAAGCAAATAAATACAGGAGGAATTGATCATGAGCAAGATTATTGGTATTGATTTAGGTACAACAAATAGCTGCGTAGCAGTTATGGAAGGTGGTAAACCGGTAGTTGTTACAAATACAGAAGGTTCCAGAACCACACCGTCTGTAGTAGCATTCACAAAAACAGGCGAGAGACTGGTAGGTGAGCCTGCAAAACGTCAGGCTGTTACCAACGCTGACAGAACCATCTCTTCCATTAAGAGACATATGGGAAGCGATTTCAGAGTAGAGGTAGACGGAAAGAAATATTCTCCGCAGGAGATCTCCGCAATGATCCTTCAGAAACTGAAAGCAGACGCTGAGAACTATCTTGGTGAGAAAGTAACAGAAGCAGTTATCACGGTTCCGGCATACTTCAATGACGCACAGCGTCAGGCAACCAAGGATGCAGGTAAGATCGCAGGTCTGGATGTAAAACGTATCATCAACGAGCCGACCGCAGCAGCACTGGCATACGGCCTGGACAACGAGAACGAGCAGAAGATCATGGTCTACGACCTGGGCGGCGGTACCTTTGATGTATCCATCATCGAGATCGGTGACGGAGTTATCGAGGTTCTGGCAACCGCTGGTAACAACCACCTGGGCGGTGATGATTTTGACCAGAAGGTTACCGACTACATGATCTCCGAGTTCAAGAGAACTGAGGGTGTAGACCTTTCCAATGATAAAATGGCTCTCCAGAGACTGAGAGAGGCAGCCGAGAAAGCAAAGAAAGAGCTTTCCAGTGCAACCACCACAAACATCAACCTGCCGTTCATCACAGCAACCGCTGAGGGACCGAAGCACTTCGATATGAACCTGACCCGTGCAAAATTCGATGAACTGACCCATGACCTGGTAGAGGCAACTGCAGGTCCGGTTAATACCGCACTGAAAGATGCAGGACTGAGTGCAAGCGAGCTTTCCAAAGTCCTTCTGGTAGGTGGTTCCACACGTATCCCGGCTGTACAGGATAAGGTAAAAGCCCTGACCGGACATGAGCCGAACAAGAGCCTGAACCCGGATGAGTGCGTAGCCATCGGTGCTTCCATTCAGGGTGGTAAGCTGGCAGGAGATGCCGGCGCAGGTGATATCCTTCTTCTGGATGTTACTCCGCTGTCTCTGTCCATCGAGACCATGGGTGGTATTGCAACCCGTCTGATCGAGAGAAATACCACGATCCCGACCAAGAAGAGCCAGATCTTCTCTACCGCAGCTGATAACCAGACCGCTGTAGATATCCACGTAGTACAGGGTGAGCGTCAGTTCGCAAGAGATAACAAGACCCTCGGACAGTTCCGTCTGGATGGTATCCCGCCTGCAAGAAGAGGTGTTCCGCAGATCGAGGTTACTTTCGATATCGATGCCAACGGTATTGTAAACGTATCCGCTAAGGACCTGGGAACAGGCAAAGAGCAGCACATTACCATCACCTCCGGTTCTAACATGAGCGATTCCGAGATCGACAAGGCTGTCAAAGAAGCAGCTGAGTACGAGGCTCAGGATAAGAAGCGGAAAGAGGCAATCGATACCAGAAACGAAGCTGATTCCATGGTATTCCAGACCGAGAAAGCAATGGAAGAGGTTGGCGACAAACTGGATTCCAACGATAAGACCGCTGTAGAGGCTGACCTGAACGCTCTGAAGAGCCTCATCGCCAGCACCAATCCGGAGGATATGACCGATTCTCAGGTTGCAGAGATCAAAGCTGCAAAAGAGAAACTGATGGAGAGCGCTCAGAAGCTGTTTGCAAAGGTTTACGAGCAGGCACAGGGAGCTCAGCAGGCAGGTCAGGCAGGTCCGGGACCGGACATGAACGCCGGAGCAGGCACAGATAATTCCGATGATGTAGTTGACGGAGACTACAAAGAGGTATAAAATCATACAGGATATAACACAGATCGGGGGAGGGTGAGAGCCGTCCCCCCGTTTGTGGTTTTATAAAGAAGCAAGAAGAAGAGCCTGATGTGCCGAATCTGCTGTTTTTTCGCGGCACATGGAATGGAGGAGAAAAATGGCAGAGAGCAAACGCGATTATTATGAAGTCCTTGGCGTTGATAAGAACGCAGATGAGGCTACCATAAAAAAAGCATACCGGCAGCTGGCAAAGAAATACCATCCGGACATGAACCCGGGTGACAAGGAAGCCGAGAAAAAGTTTAAAGAGGCTTCCGAAGCATATGCGATCTTGAGCGATGCCGAAAAGAGAAGACAGTATGATCAGTTTGGTCATGCAGCATTTGAGCAGGGCGGCGGCGGAGCCGGCGGCTTTGGCGGCTTTGATTTCAATGGCGGTGATATGGGAGATATCTTTGGAGATATTTTCGGAGATCTTTTCGGAGGCGGTGGACGCAGCCGCAGGGCAGCGAACAACGGTCCGATGAAAGGAGCCAATTTACGCGCCAGCGTGACGATCACCTTTGAGGAAGCTGTTTTCGGTTGTGAGAAACAGCTGGAGCTGAATCTGAAGGATGAATGTACCACCTGTCATGGAACAGGAGCCAAGCCAGGAACGACGCCGGAAACCTGTCCGAAATGTGGCGGTAAAGGCCAGGTGGTCTATACCCAGCAGTCTCTTTTCGGGATGGTTCGAAATGTGCAGACCTGTCCGGACTGCGGCGGTACCGGTAAGATCGTGAAAGAGAAGTGTCCGAACTGTCGTGGTGAGGGCTATACCAGCAGCCGCAAGAAGATCGCAGTAACGATCCCGGCCGGTATCGATGACGGTCAGAGCATCCGGATCCGTGAAAAAGGAGAGCCGGGCGTGAACGGAGGTCCCAGAGGAGATCTTCTGGTGGAAGTGAACGTACAGCGTCACCCGATCTTTCAGCGTCAGGATATGAATATCTTCTCCACAGCACCCATTTCCTTTGCGCAGGCAGCGCTGGGCGGTGATGTGCGGATCAAGACGGTAGACGGCGATGTGCTTTACACTGTAAAACCGGGTACACAGACCGATACCAAGGTGCGTTTGAGAGGAAAAGGCGTGCCTTCTCTCAGAAACAAAGCGATCCGCGGCGACCACTATGTCACCCTGGTCGTTCAGGTGCCCACGAAACTGAATGAAGATGCAAAAGAAGCACTTCGCAGATTTGATCTGGAGACCGGCAATTCCCTGAATCAGAGTACAGAATCCTCTGCTCCGGCAAAGGAGAAAGAAAAAACAAAGAAAAAAGGCATTTTCAAAGAAGGCTTTGAGAAACTGAAAGAAACCTTTGAAGACAGAGATGAATAAACAGAACTCCCTCCCGCAGGAAAGGATCCGGCGGGAGGGAGTTTTTTCACTTGTATGAGGAAGGGGGGCGTGTTACAATTCTGGAAAAGGGGGAGTATGAGTGAAAGAACGATTTGGAATTCATTCTATTTTTGTGAAACAGCTGATTTGTTTTGCACTGGGAAATGTGATTATCGTGCTGGTTATGACTGCTATTTTTCTGAATGCGTTTCAGCTTGCCAGAGAAGAGGTTTATGACAGAATGAACGCACAGTCAGAGTATTACCTGGAGACTCTGGATGCTCAGCTGGAAAATATTTATAATCTGGAAATCAATTTCTTTTATGACAGGCGGCTTGTTTTTCTGATGGAGGAGAGGAGCAGCCTTTCTGACTATGAGCGGAGAGACGCCCTTCTGTCTCTCGAAGAACGTCTGCAGGCGATCCAGGGCTGCAGCAATTTGATCCAAAATATCTATCTTTTTATTCCCAATACCAATTATATGATAACGCCGTCCTCGGCCGGCCGTATGCAGAACGAGGAGGACTGGGCGCTTCTGGATGATTATATGCAGGACAATGTCTCAGGGCTTCATATCAATGAGAACGGTATGTATTTTCTGGAAGCGGACCGGCATAGCATCAGCACACAGAACTACCCTTCCCATATTGTGAGTATCATCCTTTCCAGGGAAGAGATTCAGAAGACGATGCAGACGATGATCAAAGATGAGACCAGCGGTGCTTTCTTTTACCGGGATGATTCTGTGATCCTGGATACGGGAACCAGTGCGGAGTACCTGGGAAGCAATATTCTTTCACTTCTGAAAAAAGACGAAACAGGGATTTATGAGGAAACCCAGCGGGTAAAAATCGGTTCGGAATCTTACCTTGTCATCACGAAGGAATCTCCGTCACTTGGAACCTTTGTTCAGTATTCCAAGGAAGCACCGATCATGTATAAGATCAATCGGATGAAAACGTTTATCCTTGCGGCCTGGCTGATCATACTGGCGATCACGGTGATCTTTATCCTTTACACGCAGCGTCTCATCCATACGCCCATGCAGCATCTTCTCGGGGCGTTCAACCGGGTGAAAAAAGGAAATTTCCAGGAGCATATTGAGGAAAAGAATAACAGTGAATTTGCCTATCTTTATGAAGGCTTTAATGAGATGGAAGACCGGATACAGGATCTGATCCAGGAAGTCTATGAACAGAAGGAACTGAAGCAGAGGGCGGAATTAAAGCAGCTGCAGGAGCAGATCAACCCGCATTTCCTTTATAACAGCCTGTTTTCCATCCGGAGCAAGATTTACCGGGAAGAATACGAAAGCGCTGAGGAACTCACAGAGCTTCTGGGCAGGTATTTCCGGTATCTTACGAGAAATGCCCAGGATTATGTAGAACTTTCTCAGGAAGTGGATCACGCGTACTGTTATGCCAGGATCCAGGCATCCCGTTTTGCTGCCAGAATGGAGATCCGGCTGGCAGAGCTGCCGGAAGAGATGCAGAAACTCAAAGTTCCAAGGCTGATCATACAGCCTTTGCTGGAAAATGCTTTGGAATACGGTCTTGGGGACAAGGAAGAAAACGGACTTCTGGTGGTTTCCTATGAAGAGAAGGATGGCCGTTTTTACATTCATTTGGAGGACAATGGCAGTGTGACAGAAGAAGTTCTGGAAAAAATGAGGGAGAGCCTGCAAAGGGGATCCAATGAAAAGGGAGAGGTCACAGGAATGATCAACATTCACCGGCGGCTTCAGCTTTATTACGGCGGAATGGCCGGTCTGGAGATAAAGAGAAGTGTTTTTGGCGGGACCTGTGTGACTATTTGTCTGGAAGGAGAAGGAAAAGATGTACCGTTTGCTGATCGTGGATGATGAGATCGATAATGTCTACTGGCTGGAGGAGATGTTCCAGTATGATCTGAAAGAGGAACTGGAGGTTCATACGGCTGTTTCCGGGAAAGAGGCGCTGGAGCTTCTGAACCGGATCCGTTTTGATGTGGTGCTGACAGACATCAAGATGCCGGGCATGACCGGAATGGAACTTTACGATCGGATCCGGGAAAACTGGCCGGCCTGCAAGGTGATCTTTCTCACTGCTTATCCACAGTTTGAGGATATTTACCGGGTAAGCCAGGATAAGGATGTAAAATACATCCTGAAAAGCGAAGAAGAGAAGGTTATCAAAGCCACGGTGGAGGAGGCTTTCGAGGAGCTCCGCCAGATGACACGCCGGAAAGAAGAGCTCCGTCAGGACCAGTGGATGAAATACTGCGTGGAAAGGGAGAATTTCCGGGAACTTCTGGAAAGCCTGAGAAAGAAAGGAGAGCTTCCAAAGAAATGGGAGAAAGAGGGAAGCTTTTCTTTGGATCTTACGAAGCCTATGCTCTGCACCCTGATCCGGCCGGAGCGGAGGGAGCAGACAGACCTGACGCAGGAAGAAATGCTGGAAAATCTCTTTTCCGCCTTTGACCAGTATGTACCTGCCACTGTGCGGAAGCTGTTTTTTGGGATGGAGCAGGATTTTCTTATGCTCATGACCCAGCTGAAGCAGGAAGAAACGGAAGCAAACCGGCTCTTTACCGTGATCCAGGGCGCACTGGAATATGCGCAGGAAACACTGGAAAATACGGCGGATATGAGTTTTTCAGCCATTATGTCCTCAGAGCCGGTGACAGTTTCCGCCTTCAATGCAAAGCTTCTGGAGCTTCGCCAGCTCATGTCTGTAAATATGACTGGTGAGGGAAGTCTTATCGCTCATGCAGAAATCCTGAAGACAGAGATGGAGACAACAAAGCTGCCGGAAAAAGGCAAACAGATGGAATTGTTGAAACTATATTTGAAAAATGGGCAGAGAGAGAACTACTATCTGATCCTGGGCGAGATCGTCAGCCGCCTGAACCAGTTTGAGAGCATGCACGATATGAATGCCCTGGAGCTCTATTATTCGGTCTCCGTTCTTATGATGCAGTATATCAACGAGCAGGGGCTCAGTGAAAAACTGGCCTTCCGTATCGGCCTTTACAAGCTTATGAATTTTAATGAGTACGGCTCCTGGGCGGAGGCGGGAAGTTATCTCTATGACCTCTCCGATGTCATTTTTGAGGAAGGCGAAGGGACGGATGAGAGCCTTTCCGACCGCTCTCTTGAAAAACTGACTGCTTACATCGACGAAAATCTGGCAGGAGATCTGACACTGACCCGGCTGGCAGCGGTGAGTGGCTTTAACTCCAGCTATCTTTCAAGGATCTTCAAACAGAAATACGGCGTCGGACTATCGGAATTTATTCTTGGGAAACGAATGGAGCTGTCCAGACAGCTTCTCTTGTGTACCGGGGAAAAAGTCCAGACCATCGCGAAAAAAGCAGGTTATCAGTCTTCCCATTCCTTTTCGCGGACGTTCCGTGCCTGCATGGGAATGTCACCGAATGAGTACCGGGAGCAGAAGAAGTAATGAAATGAACCAAAAGTAAAATCATGCACATGGAAACTGGAGAAACCTGCCTGTATAATAAAAGTATCAAAAACAAACACAAGGAGGTTTACGGTATGAAAAAGAAAATGATGATGGCACTGATGGCATCCATGGTTTTAAGCACCGTACTCGGAGCTGCAGGAACGGCAAAGGCAGATGAGGATCTGTACGGGTTTGAGGAACCGGTAACGATCAAGATCGGGTATTCCTGGGGAAAAGATTTTTCCTGGAAGGGCGGACAGGATTCCAGCAATAATGACTGGGTGAACCTGTATAAATCCCATAACATCATCCCGGATGTCATCTATGAAGTGGACAGTTCTCAGGCACAGACCAAGCTTTCCACAGCGATCATGTCCGGTGATTATCCGGATATCATCAGCATGGATGCTACGGATTATGTGAATTATGCGCAGACAGGTGTGATCGCAGATATCACGGATCTTTATGAGAAGTATGCTTCTGACGAGCTGAAAGAGTATGTAGGCGTGGACAACGGACAGAGTATGAATGCTATCACGCTGGATGGAAAAATCTACGGTCTTCCCATGATGGGCAACGGTTATGATGAGGTTCCGGTAATGTTTATCCGTCAGGACTGGCTGGACAATCTGGGATTAAAGATGCCGACAACGATCGAGGAGCTGAAAGAAGTGGCAAGAGCCTTTACGGAGGATGATCCGGACGGAAACGGACAGAACGATACATACGGTCTGGCTGTGGACGGCGTGGAAGTTCTGACAAAATCCATCGGAACGCTGGAAGGTTTCTTCGAATGCTTCGGTCTCTATCCCGGCTCTGATGCCATGACCTTCATGGATGACGGAAACGGCAATGTCGTATGGGGTGGAGAAAATGCCGAGAAAGCCAAGGAAGCCCTGACGACTCTTCAGGAGATGTACCAGAACGGCTCCATCACCAGAGATTTTATCACGATGGACAGCAACTCTATCTTTGAAGAAGCAGGTGCAGGACGCTGTGGTATCTGGTTTGCACCTATGTGGGGCGGCATGGTTCCCATGTCCAGTGTCATGAAGAGCACTCCTGAGGCACACATCACGGCAGCTCCCATTCCGGACGGAACAGGAACCGGCGATAACAAGAGTTACTTTGCACCCAGCTTTACCCAGGTTTACTGTGTAAGCTCCAAGTGTGAGAATCCGGAAGTGCTGATCAAACTGATGAACCTCAGTGTGAAAAAGCTCTGCCATCCGGAAAACGAAGAGGATTTCAATACTTACTATGGAGACAATGAGCATACCGGTTATAAGTCAGGTCTGATGTGGACACTGGCTCCGCTGAAAAACTACGATAACTTCCAGAAAGAATCCGCAGCTCTTCAGACCGGCGATACCAGTGAGCTGAATATGGAACAGATGAGTGACTATACCAACATGAAAGCTTTCGTGGATGCCAAGGAAGCAGGAACCCTGGATGCAGAGGATGCAGCGCAGAGCTCAGGCGCAGCCCTTTATACCGTATTCGGTGATCCGAACGGCGGTTATGCAGCTCTTGATCAGCTGATAAAAGAGGATGGTTTCATTTCTCCGGCTTATCAGGGAATCCCGACAGAGAAAATGGCAGAGGTTTCCCCGACACTGAAAAAACTCACCATTGAGACCATTGTGAAGATCATTACCGGCGAGTCCGTGGACAGCTACGACGGCCTGGTTTCCAACTGGCATGCGCTGGGCGGCGATGATGCCCTGGCAGAAGCGCAGGAATGGGCAGACAGTAACAAGTAAGCTTTGCCATGAATGAAAAAAGAGGCTGTTATACTGAAAGAAAAGGTGTAACAGCCCTTTTTTTCTCCAAAACCGGTCGAAGAGACAGAAAGGGGTTCCTATGAAACAGAAAAAGAAACAGACACGGCAGGGAAGTGACAACAGGGCGTTCCATCTGATGCTCCTTGTTCCGGTCATTCTCCTGTTCATCTATAACATCCTGCCGATCCCGGCAGGAATCCTCATGGCTTTCCAGAATTTTCATCCGATGAAGGGTTTTTTACATTCCAGTTTTGTCGGACTGGCCAATTTTAAGAAGCTCATGCTTCTGCCTGACACCTGGCCTGCGGTACGCAATACTCTGATCATTGCCATCGGAAAGATCATCGGAAATCTTGTGGTGCCGATCAGTTTTGCCCTTCTCTTAAATGAGATCCGGGTACGCTGGTTTAAGCGGGCGGCGCAGACCATCACTTACCTGCCTTACTTTTTATCCTGGGTGGTTTTAGGCGGAATCCTGATCAAATTCCTTTCTCCGGGCAGTTCCTCCTCCACACCGGGCTTTCTGAATACGCTTCTGGTGAATTTACATATCATCAAAGAGCCCATCTATTTTCTGGGCAGCAACAGCACGTTCCGGGGAACGATGATCATCAGCGATATCTGGAAAAATTTCGGTTATAACACGATCATTTATCTGGCGGCACTTACCGGCATCGATCCGACGCTTTATGAGGCGGCCATGGTGGACGGAGCCGGCAAGATCAAGCAGACGATCCATGTGACCATGCCGGGCATTGCACCCTTTATCGCACTTATGACGATCATGTCCATCGGCAGCGTTCTGAATGCGGGCTTTGACCAGATCTTTAACCTGTACAGTCCGGCTGTTTACGCAACCGGTGATATCATCGATACGCTGGTATACCGTCTGGGACTGATCAATCAGCAGTATTCCCTGTCGGCAGCCGTTGGTCTTTTGAAATCCGTAGTGTCCTGTATCCTTGTGCTTACCGGCTACAAGCTGGCGGACAAATATGCCGGATACAAAGTGTGGTAGGAGGTGAAATGCATATGAATCGGAAAAAAACATCGATGGGAAGAAAAGTCTTTCTGGCAGTGGATGTGATCGTGATCCTGCTTTTATGCCTGATCTGTATGGTGCCGCTTCTGAATCTGCTGGCCTATTCCTTCAGTGCCTCTCAGCCCATCATTGAAAATAAAGTTTTTCTCTGGCCGAAGGAGTTCACACTGAAAGCTTATCAGTACGTGCTGGATAGTAAAGAATTCTGGAGCTCTGTTTCTGTGAGTGCTAAGAGGGTTTTACTTGGGGTTCCGCTGAATACGCTGCTGACGATCCTGGTGGCCTATCCGTTATCCAAAGATGAAAGACAGTTCAAAGCCCGGAAATACTATGTGGCTTATATGCTTACGGTCATGCTTTTTAACGGTGGTCTGATGCCAACGTATTACATTGTCTCCAAGACAAAGCTGATCGATACCGTATGGGCGCTGATCATTCCCGGAGCAGTTCCTATTTTCAACTGCATCGTTCTCATGAACTTTTTCCGTGGGATCCCGTCAGAACTGGAGGAATCGGCGAAGCTGGACGGAGCCAGCCAGTGGCAGATTTTATGGCGGATCTTTATTCCCATATCCAAGCCATCTCTGGCAACGATCATTTTGTTCAGCCTGATCAACCACTGGAATTCCTGGTTTGACGGCCTGATCTATTCCAACCACACCACCAATTATCCGCTTCAGTCTTATCTTCAGACGCTGGTCACCTCCACAACGGAGATCCTGGCGCAGGGAGATGTAAAGGCGATCGCAAGGTTAGTGGATATCAACGATACGAATATGAAGGCAGCACAGATCTTTATTTCAGTCATTCCGCTGATGCTGATCTATCCCTTCCTTCAGAAATATTTTACGACAGGGCTTACGATGGGAAGCGTGAAAGGATAAAAAATGAGACCGATCGATATCAAAATTCAAAACACAGCAGTCCGGGAAGGAATCATAAAAGCTCCGGTGATCTGTTGGAAATTTTCTGAAAGAGATGCAGGAAAACGGCAGGCCTCCTGCCGGATCCTTTTAAAAAGGACGAGTGGCGAGTGTCTGTACGACACAGGGAGACTGGAGACCGGAAAGCAGAACGGACACCGGCTGGAGCGTTCTTTTCAAACACATATCCGCTTCTTTGCAGAAGTGGAGATTACGGATACCGAGGGAAAAACGGAGAGCGGACGCTCAGAGATTTATGTAAGCGGTGTTGCACCGGAAAAGACTCCGGAGAAGAACTGGATCGGAAACGGGACGGGAGATCCGTTCTATGCCCTTCGTTTTCTTGAACCGGGAAAGAAACTGAAAAACGCATACTGCTCCGCAGCAGCGACAGGCCAGTATGAGCTCCGGATCAACGGAAAACTGCCGGATGACAGTGTTCTCAACGGTTCCTGGACGGATTTTCATAAACGGATCCATTACCGGACGTTCGAGATCACCGCTCTTTTAAAGGAAGGACGGAACTGTCTTTCCATGGAGGCTGGAAACGGCTGGTACTATGGAAAATGCAAGGACGGACGGTATTTTTACACCATGGATAAAGGCTATGAGGCCTTTGGAGACAAGCTGGGAGTAAACGTTTTTCTGACACTGGAGTATGAGGACGGTACCCGGGAAGAGGTGGTGACGGATGAAAGCTGGAGGATCCTGGAAAGTCCGGTGACTTATACGAATATTTACGGTTCTGAGGACTTTGACAGCAGAAAAGAGAACACTTACTGGCTGTTTTCACCGGAAGAGGAAGAAAAGCTGGCGAAGGCTGCATTTCTGGAAGATGGTCCGAAGCTTGGAAAACTGGAGCCTGCGCTTTATGCTCCACTGAAAGTCATCCGGGCCTATGAAGGAAAACCGGTGGCAGTGGAGCCGGACGGAAGCCAGGTCTATGATCTTGGCCAGAATATGGCGTTTCTTTTTGAACTTCGGGTGCAGGGAACCTGCGGTCAGAAACTTCGTCTCCAGTGTGCGGAAAACTGGAAAGCGGGAGAGCCATTCCATCCTATGACAAATTCCTGGTGCGAGGAGACTCTTTCCGGGGGGACGGAATGTTTTGAACCGAAGTTCACCTATCTTGCGGGCCGCTATGTAAAGGTGGAATTTTTGCAGGAAGCAGGGGAGGAAAAGCCGGAGGTTTTGTATCTGCGGGGCTGTCAGATCAGCAGTTCTGTGGAGCGGACCGGAGAGTTCCGCTGTTCCGACGGCCGTTATGATGAAATCCGGAATCTGATCGAAAATTCCATCCGGAATAATCTCCAGCATGTCCATACGGACTGCCCCACGGCAGAACGGCTGGGATGGCAGGAACCGAATCACCTCATGGCACCTTCTATCATGTATGAGTATGAAGTGGAACCTTTCTGGGAAAAGATCGAGTGGGACCAGTGTGACAGCCAGTACCCGAAAGGAGAAAAGGATGTGGATCACGGTGCGTTTCCCCATACTTATGCGGCAGGGCTTCTGCCGTCGATCGCTCCCCGCTACGCCCGTTTCCTGGTGGATGGCGGAGATGGAAGCTTCTGGGATATCATTCCCTGGGGCAGCAGCCTGGTCATGGGGTTAAAGGAGAGAGAACGCTTCTATGGCGAGAAACAGGATGCGGGAGATTTTTATGCATTCATTCAGAAATATACCGATTACCAGTATGAGAAATATCTCAGCTATGCCTCTGTTTATGGAATGAAAGAGGGCGTCTGCTTTTTAAGACAGGGCCTGGGTGACTGGGGCACCTGGAGAAAAGAGGACAATTCCAGGGAGAATATTGAGACAGCCTACCTTTACCGGAATCTGCTCCTGACAGCGGAACTGGCCGGTCGCACTGGCAGGAAAACAGACCAGAAAAAGTACGAAATACTGGCGGAAGACTGTAAGGAGCAGTATAATGATTTATTATTAAAGAAACATCCGGTAACCGGAGAATGGTACTACCAGTCCTGGGAAAGTGACGGGGACGAGATCATTCAGGGAAATCAGGCAGTACCTTTACAGTTTGGTCTGGTACCTGAGGATAAGAAAGCTTCGGTGGAAAAGAGCTTTCTGGAGTCGGTGAAGGAACACCGTTTCCTGGCCGGTGAGATTGCCCTGCCCTATATTTTCCGGACCCTGGGAGAACTGGGGGAGATGGATATTGTCCATGATATGATCCTTCAGAAGGAGCATCCCAGCTATTACCGTTTTGTGGAAAAGGGCGAGACCTGTCTTCCGGAGTTCTGGAGTGACGAGGCCAGAAGCCGGGATCATGATATGATGGGAAGTATACTGGAGTGGTTTTACCGTTATGTGGTAGGCATCTCCTCGGAAGACGGCTTTTCTTCCATACGGATCGAACCGAAGCTTCCAGAGGCACTTGACTGGGCAGAGTGCCGTTATCAGAGTCTCACGGGGCTTGTGGAGGTCAGCGTCCGCAGGAAAGAGGGCGGACGGCTGGAAGTGAGCTGCCGGATCCCGACAAACACTGTGGGAACACTGGAAATCAATGGAAAGACCATCACTCTCACCGGAGGAATGACCTGTCGGTTCTGCTGAAAAGGGAAAAATATACGAAGCCGGGAGCAGAGGACTGAAAAATAAAAAGGAGGGTGAACATGAAATATAGGTTTGAACCGTATGAACCACCGATCATATTAAAAAATCATCTGCATCTCGGCGGAAAAAATGCCAAAGGAGACAGCCTTGCCGTCAACAGTCTTTATTTGGAGCGGAAGGGGCGGCCCTGGATCGGGATCATGGGAGAGTTTCACTATTTCCGCTATGCCAGGGAGGAATGGAAAAAGGAGCTCCTGAAGATGAAGGCCGGAGGCATTGAACTGGCGGCGACCTATGTGCCCTGGCTCTGCCACGAGGAAGAGGAAGGCGTTTTCGACTTTGAGGGACAGAATGATCTGCGTGCATTTGTAACGCTTATCGGGGAACTGGGGATGGAGGCTGTGGTACGGATCGGACCCTGGGTTCACGGAGAACTGCGGAACGGCGGTTTCCCGGACTGGCTTTTGAAAAAGCCTTTTCCTCTTCGGAATGGAAATCCGGAGTTTATGCGGGAAGTGGAAAGCTGGTACCGGATCGTGGCAAAACAGCTGGATGGTCTCTACTTTAAAGACAGTGGCCCCATTCTGGCGATCCAGCTGGAAAATGAGCTGCCCGATGATGCGGAATATCTGAAAAAGCTGAAAGAGCTGGCGATAAAATGTGGGATGGAAGTGCCGCTTTACACGGTGACGGGCTGGAACAGCACCGGCGGGGCAAAAATTCCCGAGGATGAGGTGCTGCCGCTGTTTGGTGGCTACTGCGGCGCTCCCTGGGAGCCGAGTACGGAGGAACTTCCGCCATCCACCCACTACTTTTTCACCGGAATCCGGAATGATTCTTCTATCGGAAAAGATCTGCAGCAGATGAAAGCGGCAGACGGCTGGCAGCTGCCCTATGAGCGTTATCCCTTTGCGGACTGTGAACTGGGCGGAGGCTTACAGAATACCTGGCACCGAAGGTATCAAGTACAGGGCATGGATATCTATGCGATGGCTCTCTGTGGCCTCGGGGAGGGTGTCAATCTTCTGGGATATTACATGTACCACGGCGGTACGAACCGGATAGGAAAATTATCCTCCTTTCAGGAATCGAGAGCTACGGGCTATCCCAACGACTGCCCGGTGCTGTCCTATGATTTCCAGGCGCCGCTTTCTGAGTACGGGGAAGTGCGGGAACAGTACCGGCTCCTGAATCTTCTGCATCTTTTTCTGAAGGATTATGGAGAATGCTTTGCGAAGATGACCTATGTGCCGGCTGGCGTTTCGCCGGGGCTGCTGGACACGGAGAAGCTCCGCTGTGCCCTGCGTACGGATGGAACGGGAGGTTTTGTTTTTGTGAACCACTATCAGCGCAGGACAAGGCTGAAGAATGTGGAACAGGCGGTGTTTGAGGTGGAGAGCCGGAATGAGAACGGAAAGAGCGAAACGATCTGCTTCCCGGCAGTGGATATCTGTGGGGAGGTGAGCTTTTTCCTGCCTTATAAAATGGATTTGGCAGGAGCAGAGCTTACCTGGGCCACGGCTCAGCCCATCTGCCGGGAAGGTGATACCTTCTTTTTCCTGGAGGTGCCGGGAATCGAGCCGGTGTACTGCTTCGGTGAAGAAGAATTTCCGGTGAAGACCGGGCGGGAGGCATTCCGAATTCCGGGAAAGGAAATTTCCATTGTGACCTTAGGTCTGTCGGATGCCCGCTTTTTGCGGCGGCTGGATGGGAAACTCTATCTGGGTGAGGGCTGTGACCTTTATCTGGAGGACGGGACACTCCGTTCTGTGGAAGCGGGAGAACAGAAGGCGTTTGTCTGGGAAAACGGGGCGTTTCAGCTCTGTCCGGTGCAGGCGGAAGAAACGGGCTGTGAGGAAGCTCCGCTTCTGTCTGTTGAAACGAGAGATGCCAGCTGTCGATCCAATGGCTCCGCCTGCATGCTGACAAAACTTTCTGCTTCTCCCTTCACGCTTACCGGCCCCGGCCTGGAAGAACTCCAGCTTTCCGGTTCCACAGCCCCGACCTGGTACCGCCTGACCGTCACGGATTCTCACGGTTTCGTTTCTTTAGATCTTCCCTGCGACATCATGCAGCTTTACACCGATGGCACGCTTACAGCGGATGATTTTTACCATGGCGTCCCCTGGCGGCTGCCGAAAAAGCTCCTTTTCGGAAAGGAATGTTACGTCGTCACCACAGCGACAGAAAAGAAAATATATCGGGAACGTCCGCTTCACCGATGATCAGATCCGTTTTTCCGGAGAAAAAATTCCCGGGAAAACGGATTTTTTGCTCTGAACAATTTTTTAAAATGCTCCCATTGACAATTCCCGTCACCTGGGTGATAATTGATTGGTTAGAGTAGTGACCGTGAAAAGAAAGGAATTTATTTTTATGAAGTGGAAAAAATTTACCTTAAAGACTTTATCAGAGGTGGAGGATATTGTGATCTCCACGCTGGCAGAAGCAGGTGTGGAAGGTGTTGAGATCGAGGACAAGGTTCCGCTGACCGAATCCGATAAGCAGCAGATGTTTGTGGATATCCTGCCGGAAGGTCCCAAGGATGACGGTATCGCTTACCTGAATTTCTATGTGGAAGAGGATACGGATGAGACGGAGCTTCTTGAGCGGGTAAAGGCAGAGCTGGATGATCTCAGAAGCTTTATGGATATCGGTGAGTGCACGATCATGGCTTCCGAAACAGAAGACAAGGACTGGATCAACAACTGGAAACAGTATTTCCATCAGTTCTATGTGGATGATATTCTCATCATTCCTTCCTGGGAGCAGGTGAAACCGGAAGATGAGGGCAAAATGATCATTCATATCGATCCGGGCACTGCCTTCGGAACCGGTATGCATGAGACCACACAGCTTTGCATGCGTCAGCTGAAAAAACATGTGACTTCCGAGACGGAGCTTCTCGATGTAGGAACCGGAAGCGGCATCCTGTCCATCGTTGCTTTAAAACTGGGAGCGAAGCATGCCGTCGGAACCGATCTGGATCCCTGTGCCATCAGTGCGACAAAAGAGAACCTGGAAGCCAATGCGATCCCGGAAGGTTCTATGGACGTCATGATCGGAAATATCATCGATGACAAAGAAGTACAGGATGCGGCCGGCTATGACAAGTATGACATCGTGACGGCAAACATTCTGGCAGATGTCCTGGTTCCTCTGACTCCGGTCATCATTCATCAGATGAAAAAGGGCGGTATCTATATTACCTCCGGTATCATCGATGACAAAGAGGAGACGGTTGTGGAAGCAGTGAAAAAAGCAGGCCTTACGGTTCTGGAAGTGACTCATCAGGGAGAGTGGGTATCCGTCACTGCAAGAAAGGATTTTTAACAGCATGCATCATTTTTTTGTGGAACCGTCTAAGATTCAGGGAAATCACATTTTCATAGACGGGCCGGATGTAAATCATATCAGAAATGTGCTCCGCATGAATCCCGGAGAGGAAGTCAATGTGACAGACGGTACCGGAGAGAAGGTTTACCGCTGTGCCATTGCCGCCATCGGGGAAGATACGGTGGAACTTAACATTATGTGGGCGCAGGAAAAGGGCATGGAGCTCCCTTCGAAGATCTATCTCTTTCAGGGATTGCCAAAGAGTGACAAGATGGAGCTCATCATCCAGAAGGCCGTGGAACTGGGGGTTTATGAGATCATTCCCATGGCTACAGCCCGGGCGGTGGTAAAACTGGATCAGAAAAAAGCGGCAGCCAAGGTAAAACGCTGGCAGGCGATTTCTGAAAGCGCGGCCAAGCAGTCCAAACGGCTTCTGATACCGGAAGTAAAAGAACCGGTGAAATTTTCCGAGGCACTGAAACTTGCTTCTGACCTGGATGTACGGCTGATCCCTTACGAACTGGCAGAAGGGATGGACGGGACACGCCGGATCATCCAGTCTGTGAAACCGGGGCAGTCTGTGGCTGTTTTTATCGGTCCGGAAGGCGGTTTTGAAGAAGCAGAGGTGGAACTGGCAAAAGAAGCCGGTTTTCAGGCGATCACTCTTGGAAGACGTATTTTAAGAACAGAAACAGCAGGAATGACGGTTCTTTCTATTCTGATGTATCAGCTGGAAGAGAACTGAAAATCCTTAAAGGAGATCATGAATTTTGGAAGCATATCTGGATAATTCCGCCACGACTGTGTGCAGTGAGCATGTGCGTGATGTGGTGGTAAAGACAATGATGGAGGATTATGGAAACCCTTCCTCCAAACACATCAAAGGAATGGAAGCGGAGAAATATCTCCGCGAGAGCCGGGAGCTTATCGCGAAGACCCTGAAGGTCAATGAAAAAGAGATCTTTTTCACCTCCGGCGGGACGGAAAGCGATAACTGGGCCCTCATCGGAACTGCCATGGCAAACCGCAGGGCGGGAAAGCATATCATCACGACAGCGATCGAGCATGCAGCAGTTTTGCAGCCCATGCTGTATCTGCAGGAGCAGGGCTTTGAGATCACCTTTCTCCCGGTAGATGAAACGGGACTGATCAGCCTGGAAGAGCTGAAAGAGGCGCTTCGCGAGGATACGATCCTGGTTTCTATCATGTATGTGAATAATGAAGTAGGCGCAAGAGAACCGGTCGAAGAAGCAGCAGAACTGGTACACAGACTGGCACCGAAGGCCTGGTTCCATACGGATGCCATCCAGGCTTACGGAAAGTATCAGATCCGTCCGAAAAAAGCAGGCATCGATCTGCTCTCCGTCAGCGGCCATAAGATCCATGGCCCCAAGGGAAGCGGCTTTCTCTACATCAATGAGAAAGTGAAGATCCATCCCCTGATCCTGGGCGGCGGCCAGCAGAAGGGCATGCGTTCCGGTACGGACAATGTACCCGGGATTGCAGGACTGGGAGCAGCGGCAGCAGACTGCTATAAAGATTTTGAAGAAAAACAGAAGAAGCTGAGGGCACTCAGGAATTATTTTATAGAAGAAATGGAAAAGCTTCCGGATATCCAGGTGAACGGTCCGAAGGAAGAAGAAAAAGCGGCACCGCAGATCGTCAGCGTCAGCTTCCGTGGTGTGCGGAGTGAGGTACTTCTGCATGCGCTGGAGGAACGGGGCATTTATGTCTCTTCCGGCTCTGCCTGCTCTTCCAATAAGAAGCTGCCGGTGAGCGCAGTATTGAAAGAAATCCATCTGGAATCCGACCTTCTGGATTCCACACTCCGTTTCAGCTTCTGCAATGAGACGACGAAGGAAGAACTGGATTACTGTCTGGAGAATCTGAAAGAATTGCTTCCGGTGCTTCGTAAATACGCAAGACACTGAGAATTATTAGAGGAGAAACTGCATGTATAAATCTTTTTTGATCAAATATGGAGAGATCGGTATCAAAGGAAAAAACCGTTATCTCTTTGAGAATGCCCTGGTGCGTCAGATCCGTTACGCATTGAAACGGATCGACGGGGAATTTGAAGTTTACAAGGATCAGGCAAGGATCTTTGTGGACTGTTCCGGTGATTATGATTACGATGAGACCGTGGATGCTCTGCAGCATGTGTTTGGTATCGTTGGCATCTGCCCGATGGTACGGCTGGAGGATAAAGGCTTTGAGACTCTGGCAGAAGACGTGGTGGCTTTCATGGGCAAAACACATCCGGAAGGAAACTATACCTTTAAGGTCAATGCGAGAAGAGCGAGAAAAGACTATCCCATGCTCTCCATGGAAGTCAATGCGGCACTGGGCGAGAAGCTCCTGAAAGCCTTCCCGGAGACAAAAGTGGATGTACACGATCCGGAGATCGTGGTGAATGTGGAGATCCGTGACGAGATTTACGTTTATTCGAAGATCATTCCCGGTCCGGGCGGTATGCCTGTGGGAGCAAACGGCAAAGCCATGCTGCTTCTTTCCGGCGGAATTGACAGCCCGGTGGCAGGCTACATGGTGGCAAAAAGAGGTGTCCTGATCGATGCGGTCTATTTCCATGCACCGCCATATACCAGTGAGAGAGCCAAACAGAAGGTTGTGGATCTGGCGAAAATTATCTCCAAATACACCGGCCCGATTAACCTTCATGTGGTAAACTTCACTGACATTCAGCTCTATATTTACGAGCAGTGCCCGCATGATGAGCTGACGATCATTATGCGTCGTTATATGATGCGGATCGCAGAGCATTTTGCCAAAGAGACGAAGTGCCTTGGCCTGATCACCGGTGAGAGTATCGGTCAGGTGGCAAGCCAGACCATGCAGAGCCTTGCAGCAACCAATGAGGTCTGCACACTGCCGGTATTCCGTCCGGTCATTGCTTTTGATAAACAGGAAATCGTAGATATTTCTGAAAAAATCGGAGCTTTTGAAACTTCTATTCTTCCTTATGAAGACTGCTGTACGATCTTTGTGGCAAAGCATCCGGTGACGAAACCGAATATCAAGATCATCAAGAGAAGCGAACAGCATCTGAATGAAAAGATCGATGAACTGATGAAGACGGCGATCGATACCGTAGAAACGATCTGGATCGAGTAAGAAGGTCTGTGGACACAGACGTTCTGCAAAAAAAGAAGGCCGCTCGCATATGCGGGCGGCCATTGTATCCGACAGGATTATTTGCTGATGATGTAGGGCTTCAGGATCTCAAGGATCTCATCCAGTCCAGCGTCAGCATGGATGTTCAGGTCGATGGGTTTGGAAAGATCCAGGCTGAAGATACCCATGATGGATTTTGCATCGATGACATATCTGCCGGAGATCAGATCGAAATCATAGTCAAATTTGGTAATGTCATTTACGAATGATTTTACCTTATCGATGGAGTTTAAAGAAATCTGTACTGTTTTCATTGGAAAAACCTCCCTGCTAATTTTAATATGATTCCAGTCCAGCGAAAATTAAGTTTCGGATACCTTGACGACAGAGCAGCTGATGAAAGATCAGACCAGTCAAAGTGTCAGTTATTTAGGTTTCACTGCACCGGTATAACGAGGCAGTCTTTCTTGAGACTGGAACGTTATGTTCTAGTTTAATATTACCGAGATGGCAGATAAATGTCAAGAAGAAAACAACACAAAGTTTGCAGCAGTTTTCCGTAGAGAAGAGAAACAATAACAAAAATATGTTTTTATAAAGAGAAAGGATCAGAGATGTCTGAGAGAAAAAAAGCGGCCCTTCACAATCTGGGCTGTAAGGTAAATTCTTATGAGACTGAGGCCATGCAGGAGCTGCTGGAACAGGCCGGATATGAAATCGTGCCGTTTGCTCCCGGGGCAGATGTCTATGTGATCAACACCTGTACGGTGACCAATATGGCAGACCGGAAATCCCGGCAGATGCTTCACCGTGCCAAAAAGATGAATCCCGACGCCGTTGTGGTAGCTGCCGGCTGTTATGTCCAGGCAGCAGCAGAAGAGGCGGCTGCGGATGAAGCCATTGACATTATTATCGGAAACAACCAGAAAAGAGATCTGGTAAAGATACTGGAAAATTTCAAAAAAGGAACGAAAACGGCTTCTTCCTGTGAAGAAGGTGCGTGCGAAGAGCACTGTTCCTGCGAAAACACGCAGAACGTGCCGGAAACTCCGGAAGAGACATTGGCTTCCATGAGCGAAGAAGCATTTGCCGCCAGCGTTCATGAGACTCAGAAATATTTAAAAGATCTCTCTCACGAAAAAGAATACGAAGAACTTCAGATCACTCATACGACAGAGCATACAAGAGCCTATATCAAGGTACAGGATGGCTGCAACCAGTTCTGCAGTTATTGCATCATCCCCTATGCCAGAGGCCGTGTGCGGAGCAGAGAGCTTTCCGACGTGCTTTCTGAGGTGAAGCGTCTGGCAGAGAGCGGCTTTCAGGAGGTGGTCCTGACCGGTATCCATTTAAGCTCCTACGGGATCGATAACGGAGAAAATCTCCTGAAACTGATCCTGAAGACTATGGAAGTACCGGGGATCCGCCGGGTACGCCTGGGCTCCCTGGAACCGCGTATCATTACAGAAGAATTTGTAAATGCCCTGAAAGACCAGGAGAAATTCTGTCCTCATTTCCATCTTTCCCTGCAGAGCGGCTGCGATGCAACGCTGAAACGGATGAACCGCCGTTATACAGCGGAGGAATACTATGAAAAATGTGTGCTTTTAAGAGAAAATTTTGACCACCCGGCGCTGACTACAGATGTCATTGTAGGCTTCCCGGGCGAGACAGAAGAAGAATTTGCCGAGACAGAGGCTTTTCTCAAAAAGATCGCTTTCTATGAGACTCATATTTTCAAATATTCCAGACGGAAAGGGACAAAAGCAGATGCCATGGAACATCAGATCCCGGAAGAGATCAAGACAAAACGCAGTGATATCCTGTTGAAACTGGATAAAGAACACCGGAAACTCTATGAGGCAGTTCTTACCGGTACGGAGCAGGAGGTCCTTTTTGAAGAAAAAGTGACGCTGGATGGAAAAGAATGGTTTGTCGGACATACGAAGGAATATGTGAAGATCGCGGTTCCCGCTGCGGAAGATCTGAGCAATCAGCTCCGTACCGTAAAAGTATCCGGCCAGAGGGCAGGAGAACTTCTGACCGCAGAAGTCAGATAAGAGGATTGCGAATGTCCGCTTTACTTTCGGGCGGATATATATTACAATAAATCCAAAGCAGCTTTTTCCGGACGGATCGGGAAAAACTGCATACAGTTGATAAGACAGACGAGGACGTGAGAAAATGAATGATATCAATCAGACACAGTTTTTTAAGGTAAATGTGGAGCCGGAGCTTCGTGTGAAAGAGGTTCTGGACACGGTTTACAATGCCATGAGAGAGAAAGGCTACAATCCGGTCAATCAGATCGTGGGTTATATTATGTCCGGAGATCCGACTTATATCACCAGCCATAATGGCGCCCGCAGTATGATCATGAAAGTGGAACGGGACGAACTGGTAGAGGAACTTCTCAAGGATTATATCAAAAACAATGCACAGCAGTGACCGGAAGAAAAGGAACAGAATATGAGAGTAATGGGTTTGGATTTTGGCTCCAAGACGGTAGGCGTCAGTGTGAGTGATCCGCTGGGCGTGACAGCACAGGGGGTTGAGATCATCCGGAGAACTTCAGAGAACAAGCTTCGCCAGACGCTGGCAAGGATCGAGGAACTGGCAAAAGAATACGGCGTGGAGACCTTTGTTTTAGGCTTCCCCAAGAATATGAACAATACCATAGGAGACCGGGCGGAGAAGTCCCTGGCTTTTAAAGAGACCCTGGAGCGCCGCACGGGGATTCCCGTAGTGATGTGGGATGAGCGCCTGACCACTGTGGAGGCCAACCGTACGCTGATGGAGAGCGGAGTGCGCCGGGAAAACAGAAAAGAATACGTGGATAAGCTGGCTGCAGTTTACATTCTGCAGGGCTATCTGGACAGTGAGGGCATGAAAAATGGAAAAAATTAAATTTGCATTTGCCGATGGAGAAGAAGCGGCAGAATTTTTTGTACTGGAACAGACACGCATCGCCGGCGTGGACTATATCCTGGTGACCGATTCCGAGGAGGATGATGCGGAATGCTGGATCCTGAAGGATCTGTCCGGCAACGGAGAAGAAGAGGCTGTTTATGAGATCGTAGAGGATGACAGCGAACTGGCGGCAGTGTCAAATGTTTTCCAGGAAATGTTGGATGACGTAGATATTACCATGTGACGGAGGAGGTATGACTTTTTGAAGCAAGAGAACAATTCAAAACTGAAGATCATTCCTCTGGGCGGCCTGGAGCAGATCGGCATGAATATCACTGCCTTCGAATATGAAGACAGTATTATTGTGGTGGACTGCGGCCTGGCGTTTCCTGAGGATGATATGCTGGGAATCGACCTGGTGATCCCGGATATCACTTATCTGAAAAACAATGTGGATAAGGTAAAAGGGTTTGTGATCACCCATGGTCACGAGGATCATATCGGAGCACTTCCCTATATCCTCAAACAGCTGAATGCGCCGGTGTATGGCACCAAGCTTACCATCGGTCTGATCGACAACAAGCTGGAGGAACACAATCTGACCAGAAGCGTGAAAAGAAAGGTGATCCGTCACGGACAGTCCATCAACCTGGGGGCTTTCCGTATCGAATTCATCAAGACAAACCACAGCATTGCGGATGCTTCCGCTCTGGCAATCTTTTCACCGGCAGGAATCATTATCCATACGGGAGATTTCAAGGTGGATTACACCCCGGTATTCGGTGATGCCATTGACCTTCAGCGTTTCGGAGAGCTCGGAAAGAAAGGCGTTCTGGCGCTGATGTGTGACAGCACCAATGCAGAGCGTCCCGGTTTTACCATGTCTGAGCGGACGGTAGGAAAGACCTTCGACAATATTTTTGCAGAGCATAAAAACACCAGGATCATCATTGCCACCTTTGCTTCCAATGTGGACCGTGTGCAGCAGATCATCAATTCTGCGTATAAATATGGAAGAAAAGTGGTCATTGAAGGCCGGAGTATGGTAAACGTGATCACCACAGCGGCAGAGCTGGGATATCTGGATATTCCGGAAAATACGCTCATTGATATCGAGCAGATGAAAAATTATCCGGATGAACAGATGGTACTGGTCACAACAGGAAGCCAGGGAGAGTCCATGGCAGCCCTGTCACGGATGGCAGCGAATGTACACCGGAAGGTGCAGGTGAAACCAGGGGACACCGTGATCCTGAGTTCCAATCCGATTCCGGGAAATGAGAAAGCAGTTTCCAGGATCATCAATGAGCTGACCATGATGGGAGCCAAGGTGATCTTCCAGGATGTGCATGTATCCGGTCATGCCTGCCAGGAAGAGATCAAACTGATCTATTCTCTGGTGCATCCCAAATATGCGATCCCGGTTCACGGCGAATTTCGTCATATGAAAGCCCAGGCAGATATTGCGGCATCCCTTGGGATCCCCAAAGACAATATTTTTATCCTTCATTCCGGAGATGTTCTGGAACTGGATGAGAAAAAAGCGGAAATCTCCGGCCATGTGCCCTGCGGATCCATTCTTGTGGATGGTCTTGGCGTAGGGGATGTGGGAAATATCGTTCTCCGGGACAGACAGCACCTGGCGGAGGATGGAATCCTGATCGTGGTCCTGACGCTGGAGCGTTTCAGCAACCAGCTTCTTTCCGGACCGGATATCGTATCCCGCGGTTTTGTTTATGTGCGTGAATCAGAAGGACTTATGGAAGAAGCCCGTCATGTGGTGGAGGATGCCATTACGGACTGCATGGATAAGCATGTCTCAGACTGGGGAAAAATCAAAAATGTGATCAAAGATGCACTCAGCGACTTCCTCTGGAAACGGACGAAGAGAAGTCCTATGATCCTGCCGATCATTATGGAAGTCTAGGTGAGAAAAATGGATAAAATCAGACAGTGTACGGAAAATCTGAAAAGCGCGGTCCAGGAGTGCGAGGCCTATCAGGGGTTTCAGAAAGCCAGAAAAGAGCTGGAAGCGCATCCGGAGCTCCGGGAAAAGGTTATGGCTTTCCGGAAACGGAATTATGAGATCCAGAACCTGAAAGAAGGAGCGGATGTTTATGCAGAGATGGCACGGTTGGAAGAGGAATATCATGAGATCCGGAAAAATCAGATCATCAGTGATTATCTCCAGAATGAGCTGGCACTCTGCCGCATCATGCAAAGGATCAATCTGAGTCTGGTGGGAATCCTGGATCTCGATATCGGAGACTTCCAGGACATCATCAAATGGTAGGAGGCTGCCTATGAAAAAACAGACAGGAATCCGGCTCTTTTTTGCCATACTGAAGCTGTTTGCTCTGGCGGCGCTGGTTTTCCTTCTGTATTCTTATGGAAAAAAAGCGTATTCCTTCGGTTATCAGGTGGTAGCCCAGGAAGCGTTATCGAAGCCTCCCGGCAAAGATGTGGCAGTCACTCTGGATAACGGCATGACAGGTGAAGAACTGGCAGAACTTCTGGAGGAAAAAGGTCTGGTACGTGATGCGAAGGTTTTTTATGTGCAGCTGCTTTTTTCAAAAGAAAAGCACCAGCTTAAAAAAGGAAGCTATCTTCTCAACACGTCTCAGACACCGGAAGAAATGCTGAAAGTGCTTTCCGGACAGGAAGAGACGGAAAGCGAATAAAAACGAGGAAGAAACAGTGATTGTAGATGAGAGAATGGTCACTTACATCAATTCTCTGGATATGGGAAATACGCCGCTTCTGAACGAGATCGAGAGAGAGGCGAAGGCGGATCTTGTGCCGGTGATCCGCAGGGAGATGCAGAGTTTTCTGAAGGTACTCCTTGCGATTCACCGGCCCCTTCGTGTTCTGGAGGTGGGGACGGCTGTGGGCTTTTCAGCCCTTCTGTTCTGTGAGTATGGTCCTGAGAACATGCAGGTGACAACCATTGAAAAATATGAAAAAAGGATTCCCATTGCCCGGGAAAATTTCCGCAGGGCAGGACGGGAAAATCAGATCACCCTTCTGGAGGGCGATGCGGCAGATATTCTGAAAGAACTTCAGGAGCCCTATGATCTGATCTTTATGGATGCGGCAAAGGGACAGTACATTCATTTCCTGGATGATGTCCTGCGGCTTATGAAGCCGGGAAGTATCCTGATCTCGGACAACGTTCTTCAGGGCGGAGATATCATCGAGTCGCACTATGCTGTGGAACGGAGAAACCGGACCATCTATAAACGGATGCGGGAATATCTTTATGAACTGAAACATAACGACAAACTGTTGACGAGTGTGATCCCTCTGGGAGACGGCGTTACGGTTTCCGTAAGGAAGGAAGACAAATGAGAGTACCGGAACTTTTGATTCCAGCCAGCAGCCTTGAAGTGTTAAAGACTGCGGTGATTTTTGGAGCCGATGCCGTATATATCGGCGGCGAAGCCTTCGGCCTTCGTGCCAAGGCAAAAAACTTTTCCATGGAAGATATGAAGGAGGGCATCCAGTTTGCCCATGAGCATGGGGTCAGAGTCTATGTGACTGCCAATATCCTGGCTCATAATGGAGATCTTCCGGGTGTGGAAGCGTATTTTCAGGAGCTGAAGGCCATAGGACCGGATGCACTGATCATTTCTGATCCGGGCGTTTTCACCATTGCAAAAAGGATCTGTCCGGAGATCGAGATCCATATCAGCACCCAGGCCAATAATACCAATTATGCTACCTACCGGTTCTGGCATGAACTGGGAGCGAAACGGGTCGTTTCAGCCAGAGAGCTTTCCATGAAAGAAATCAAGGAGATCCGGGCCAATATTCCGGATGAGCTGGAGATTGAAACCTTTGTTCATGGAGCTATGTGCATTTCCTATTCCGGCAGATGCCTTTTGAGCAACTATTTTACCGGAAGAGATGCAAACCAGGGAGCCTGTACCCATCCCTGCCGCTGGAAATATGCGGTGATGGAGGAGTCAAGACCGGGGGAATATCTGCCGGTTTACGAAAACGAGCGGGGCACCTATATTTTCAATTCCAAGGATCTTTGTATGATCGGTCATATCCCTGATCTGATCGATGCCGGAATCGACAGCTTCAAGATCGAAGGGCGTATGAAGACGGCACTTTATGTGGCAACGGTGGCCCGGACTTACCGGAAGGCCATAGATGATTATCTTAAGGATCCGGCATTGTACGAGAAAAATATGCCCTGGTATCTGGATCAGATCTCAAACTGTACTTACCGGCAGTTTACCACAGGCTTTTTCTACGGAAAGCCGGACAGTGAGGCGCAGATCTACGACAGCAATACGTACGTGAAAGAATATACGTATCTCGGCATCGTAGGCGGCACCAATGAAGAAGGTCTTTACCGTATCGAACAGAGAAATAAATTTTCAGTAGGAGAGACCATTGAGGTGATGAAGCCGAACGGAGAGAACCTCGAGGCGAAGGTGCTCCGTATTGTCAACGAAGAGGGAGAAGAGCAGGAAAGTGCTCCGCATCCCAAACAGGTTCTTTTCATTGACCTTGGAGTACCGATGGAACAGTACGATATTCTCCGGAGAAAAGAAGAAGCTTAAAACTCCTTTTTGGAAAAGCACAAACGGAACGTATTTTTCATATGCTGTAATAAAACTCCCTTTGAGGTGCTTTTTTGAAGACGTTTCCTAAGCCCCTTACGATGGAGGAAGAGAAAGCTTATCTGGAACGATACCGGAATGGAGATCTGAGAGCAAAGGATGTCCTGATCGAGCGGAATTTACGGCTGGTGGCACATGTGGTGCGAAAATACCAGACAGCAGAGGAGGACACGGATGATCTGATCTCCATCGGGACGATCGGACTGATCAAGGCAGTGTCTACGTTTGACGGAAACAGGAATTCCAGGCTGGGGACTTATGCTGCCAGATGTATTGAAAATGCAATACACACACAGAGGCATTTTTGGAGGATCATTCTTCAAAAGTGCCTTTTTGTGTGCAGGGAAAAGACTGGATTCTTTCCGGAAAATACGATATACTGAATGCAGAATAAGCATTCTCCCGCTTCAAGTGTGCAGAGCCCTAAGCGGTGGGTCAGGGGGATGCTCATGAACGCTTTACGAAAAACGGACGAAATTTTGATAACAGGAGGCTGTCGTGAAAAAAATAGAAACCATTCACGCCGTGGGGCATGTACTCTGCCATGACGTGACACAGATCATAAAAGACAAGACCAAGGGACCGGTCTTCCGGAAAGGCCATATTGTGACAGAAGAAGATATCCCGGTACTGCTTTCCGTGGGGAAGGATCACCTCTATGTATGGGAAAAAGATGAGAACATGCTCCATGAAAATGAAGCGGCGGAGATCCTTTTTGACCTTTGCAGGAGTGAGGGGATGAAAGGTTCCGAGATCAAAGAGGGAAAAATAGAGGTTCTTGCAGATCGGGACGGTCTTCTGAAAATCGACCGGAAGAAGCTGTTCCGTGTCAATGCGCTGGGCGAAATGATGATCGCCAGCCGCCATGGTGATTTTCCGGTAAAAAAAGGGGAAAAGATCGCAGGTACCCGGATCATTCCTCTGATCATCGAAAAAGAAAAAATGGAAAGGGCAAAGGAAGCAGCGGAAGGAGGTCCGATCTTCCGGATCCTGCCCTTCCATCAGAAAAAAACAGCTGTCGTCACCACAGGAAATGAAGTTTTTTACGGTCGTATCAAAGATACCTTTGGACCGGTGGTCAGGGAAAAACTCGCTGAATATCCCACAGAATTTCTGGGACAGACACTGGTGGATGATCAGAAAGAGCACATCCAGGAAGCCATCCTTCATTATATTGAGGAGGGGGCAGAGCTGGTGCTCTGTACCGGAGGGATGAGTGTGGACCCGGATGACTGTACGCCGGGAGCCATTGCAGGCCTGGGGGCAGAGGTGATCTCTTATGGTGCCCCTGTGTTGCCGGGAGCCATGCTCCTTCTGGCTTATTATGAGAAAGACGGAAAAAAGATCCCCATTGTGGGTCTTCCTGGCTGCGTCATGTATGCGAAACGGACGGTTTTTGACCTGGTACTTCCGCGGCTGATGGCAGATGATCCGGTAACCTTTGAAGAACTGGCAGGTCTTGGAGAAGGCGGTCTTTGCCTGAACTGTGACTGCTGTACCTTCCCGAATTGTGGTTTTGGAAAGGGAGGGGTCTGATTGACACGGAGAGAACATTATCTGGAACTTTCCGACCGGCTCAGAAAGGGAGAGTCGGTAAATTCCTGGACGGTCCTTGACGGGGAAGCAAAAGGCAGCCATTCATTCGAAAAGCCGGCGAAAGGAAGCTTTCTGGAAGAAACATTTGCCGGCAGAATGCAGGTTGTAGTCTTTGGCGGCGGTCATGTTTCCCTGGCACTGGAGAAAGTGTTGAAAACTCTGGACCTGACACTGACAGTCGTGGATGACCGGCCGGAATTTTCCAGCCGGGAACGTTTTTCAGAGGCGGACCGGGTTCTGACCATGAGTTATGAGAAGCTTTCAGAGGTGGATTTTGGTTTCGCCCCCTACTTTATCATTGTCACCAGAGGGCATAAGGACGATGAACGTTGTCTCCGGTATGCACTTTCTGTGAAACATTCCTATATCGGTATGATCGGAAGCAGAGGAAAAGTAGCCATGACCTTTGAACGGCTGGCTGCAGACGGGATTTCGAGGGAAGCACTGGAAGAAGTGCATGCGCCTATCGGCCTGAAGCTGGGCGGGAACACACCGGGAGAGATTGCCGTCAGCATTGCGGCAGAGCTGATCCAGGTAAAAAATCAGAAAAAACGGAGTCTTTTTTCAGAAGAACTGGAACAGGGACTGCAAAAAGAAAAAGGGCCGCTGATCCTGGCAACCGTTATTGAGAAAACCGGTTCTTCTCCGGGAAAGCGTGGTGCCAGAATGCTGGTCAATGAAAAAGGAAACATTTACGGGACCATAGGCGGAGGCACGGTGGAATATACGGTGATCGGGGAAGCCAAAGCATTTCTTGCGGAAAACAGCGGAAAAGATCTGTTTGCGATCAGGGAGTACAATCTTTCCAATGAAGGGGCGGCTTCTCTCGGTATGATCTGTGGCGGCCATATCAGAATTCTGCTGGAGAGTCTTTGAATTATGATCGATTTATATGGAAGAACCATTGATTATCTGCGGGTTTCCATTACAGACCGCTGCAACCTTCGCTGCAGATACTGTCTGCCGGAAGGAGAGGAAACGATGGCTGCGGATCCGGAAAGATATCTGAGTGCGGATGAGATCCTGCGTGTCTGCCGGGCGGCAGAACGGATCGGGATCCATAAATTCAAGATCACCGGCGGCGAACCATTGGTGCGGCAGGATTGTCTGGAACTGATACGGAGGCTCAAAGAGCTGCCGGAAACAGAAGCTGTGACCCTTACCACCAATGGCATACTTCTGCAAAAAGCACTGCCGGAGCTGAAACGTCTGTCCATAGACGGGATCAATGTGAGTCTGGATACCTTGAAGCCGGAACGCTTTTCCGGTATTGCCGGTCTTTGTACAGACGGGAGAGAAATCTGGAAGCAGGTTTTCGAGGCGGTAAAAGAGGGAGCGGCTCTCGGGATCCCCATGAAGATCAACTGTGTTCCCATCCGGGGAGTGAACGAGGATGAGATCCTGGATTTTGTGGCACTCACCAGAGAGCTTCCGGTGGATGTCCGTTTCATCGAACTGATGCCGATCGGTGCAGGAAAAGCCTTCCGGGGAATGAGCCGCCTGGAGCTTCTGGAGATCATCCGGAATGTCTGGCCGGAGTTTCAGAAAACGGAGGAAAAACGGGGAAACGGGCCGGCTGTCTACGGAAGGATCCCGGGATCGCAGGGCTGTGTCGGCTTTATCGAGGCGATCCACGGAAAATTCTGCGGCTCCTGTAACCGTCTGAGACTCACTTCAGAAGGGTTTTTGAAACCCTGCCTTTATTATAAGAGTGGTGTGGAGTTAAAACCGCTTCTTCGCAAAGAGGCGGGAAATGAGAAGCTGGAGGAAGCACTTCGCCGGGCAGTCCTTCAGAAACCGGAGTCCCATCATTTTCAGGAGAAAGATCCGGAGCATCAGGCAGAAGAACGATTTATGGCAAGGATAGGAGGATAAGCTATGGGATATATACGGGCAGTCTGCATCAGTGAAAAAAAAGGAACAGGAAAGAAAAACGTCGGGGAAGCCGTTTTTATCGAAGATGAAGGCCTGAAAGGGGACGCGCATGCAGGAAAATGGCACCGGCAGGTGAGCCTTCTTTCCAAAGAGGCAGTGGAAGCCTTTAAAGAGAGAGGGGCAAAGGTGGAAGACGGTGATTTTGGGGAAAATCTTCTGGTAGAAGGCTTTGATCTGAAAAAACTTCCGGTGGGAACGGTTTTTTCCTGTAACGGAGTCGTCCTTGAGATGACCCAGATCGGAAAAGAATGTCATTCCCATTGTGCCATCCATGAAGCCGTGGGTGACTGTATCATGCCAAGAGAAGGCGTTTTTGCCAAGGTTTTAAAAGGTGGAACGATCCATGTGGGAGATGAGATCCGGATCATCGGCGAGACCAGGAGATACCGGGTAGGTGTTCTGACCGTCAGCGACCGGAGTGCCAGAGGAGAGAGGGAGGATCTGGCAGGTCCCCTGATCCGGGAACTGGTGGAAAAGGATTCCTATCTGGTGGTGGAGCAGAGTGTGGTGCCGGATGAGCAGAAAGCCATTGAAGAAGCCTTGATCCGGCTTTCCGACCGGGTGAAGGTGGATCTGATCCTGACAACCGGAGGCACCGGCTTTTCCGTCCGTGATGTGACACCGGAAGCCACGATGGCTGTGGCAGAACGGAATGCACCGGGGATCGCAGAAGCCATCCGTGCCTATTCCGGCACGATCACGCCGAGAGCCATGCTGAGCCGGGCAGCTTCGGTGATCCGTGGCAGAACGCTCATCATAAACCTTCCGGGCAGTCCCAAAGCCGTCCGGGAAAGTCTGGATTTTGTCCTTCCGAACCTGTATCACGGGCTGGATGTTTTAAAAGGGCAGGTGACAGACTGTGGTTCAGAAGGAAAAAAGATCCATCATCTGCATCACACAAACTGAAAAAACAAGAATGGAGAGTACAAAGACATGAAAAAAAGACAGGTTGCAGTGCTCCTTACAGGGATTCTGGCCATGAGCCTGACCGTTCCGGCTCTGGCAGCCGATGAAACAGAAGGAGAAGAGGTAAAACTTCTGATTGCAGCAGCAGCCAGCCTGGAGTATTCCATGGAAGAAAAACTGATCCCGCTTTTTGAAGAGCAGAATCCGGGTGTTAAAGTGGAAGGCTCCTATGACAGCTCCGGAAAACTGCAGACGCAGATCGAGGAAGGCATGGAAGCAGATCTTTTCTTTTCCGCGGCAACCAAACAGATGGATGCGCTGACGGAAGAGGGATATATAAAGGAAGGCAGCGAAAAGAAGCTTCTGGAAAACAAGATCGTAGCCATTGTTCCAAAGGATTCCAATCTGGAGATAAACAGCTTTGAAGATCTGGTAAAAGCAGATACCATTGCATTGGGAGATCCGGCCAGTGTACCGGCAGGCCAATATGCCCAGGAAGCACTTACCAGCCTGGATCTCTGGGATGCGGTTTCTGCAAATGCAAGCTTTGGAACCAATGTAACAGAGGTCCTGAACTGGGTGGCAGAAGGAAGTGCAGATGCAGGTGTGGTTTACGCTACCGATGCGGCAGCCAGAGCAGAAGAAGTGGAAGTCAAAGCAGAAGCACCGGAAGGAAGCCTTGCCAAACCGGTCATCTATCCGGCAGCTGTTCTGGAAAGAACGGAGCACAGCGAAGAAGCAGAGGCATTTCTTGCCTTCCTCCAGTCTGAAGAGGCAGGAGAAATCTTTGAGGAATACGGTTTCACACCATATAAAGAAGCCGAAGAGACGGAAAAAGAGACGGAGACAGAGACGACCGGAGCTTCTGAGGAAGTCAGCGAATGATCGACTGGTCGCCGCTTGTCATTTCTCTGAAAACAGCATCTCTCACCATGATCTTTGTGTTCTTTCTGGGACTGCTGGCAGCACAGTGGGTGGTGAATCTGAAAAGTGAAGGCCTGAAAATGATCCTGGATGGCCTTCTGACGCTGCCACTGGTGCTGCCGCCCACGGTAGCCGGCTATTTTCTCCTCTATCTTTTCGGAGTGAAGCGGCCGGTCGGTCTGTTTTTTCTGGAATATTTCGGAGTAAAGATCCCGTTTTCTTTCGGTGCTACCGTTCTGGCGGCCACAGTCATTGCTTTTCCGCTGATGTACCGTTCGGCCAGAGGAGCGCTGGAGCAGGTGGATGAAAATCTCATCTATGCGGCCAGAACCCTTGGTTTTTCTGAGTGGAAGATCTTTTTTAGAGTGGCCCTTCCGGCCTGCTTCCCGGGGATCGCCGGAGGAGCTGTGCTGGCTTTTGCAAGAGGGCTGGGAGAATTCGGAGCGACCTCGATGATCGCCGGAAACATTCTGGGAAAAACAAGGACGCTGCCCCTGGCGGTTTATTCTGCGGTGGCAGCAGGTGATTTTGAGACCGCAGGAAAATACGTCCTGGTGATCGTACTGGTTTCTTTCCTGGCAGTGGTTTTGCTGAATTACTTTGCTCTGCGGGAGAAACGGAATAGAAAGGGGAAAAAATCATGAGTCTGCAGGTGGATATCCGGAAATGCTGGAAGGATTTCAGCCTGAATGTCTGCTTTGATCTGGACAAAGGTCCTCTTGGGATCCTGGGAGCCTCTGGCTGTGGAAAAAGTATGACGCTCAAATGCATCGCCGGGATTCTGAGACCGGATGAGGGAAAGATCATCCTCAATGGCCGGACACTTTTTGATTCGGAAAAAAAGATCGACCTGAAGCCGCAAAAACGGCGAGTTGGCTATCTTTTTCAGGATTTTGCCCTTTTTCCGAATATGACCGTGGCAGAGAATGTGGGAGCCGGTCTTATCCTTCCGAAGAAAGAAAAACAAGAGCAGGTCTGCCGGATGATCGAAAAATTTCATCTGACAGGGCTGGAGAAGAAATATCCGTCCCAGCTTTCCGGAGGACAGAAGCAGAGGACGGCCCTGGCACGGATCATGGCGTACCGGCCGGACGTGCTCCTTCTGGACGAACCGTTTTCCGCTCTGGATGCTTATCTGAAGGAGCAGCTGCTTCTGGAATTACTGGAGCTCCTTCAGGATTATTCCGGAGATGTGATCCTTGTCACACACAGCCGGGATGAGGCTTACAAGATCTGCCCGGAGCTTATGGTCGTCAAGGAAGGCCTTCCGGTGGAAAGAGGCAGTACAAAGGCGCTTTTCCAGAATCCGGCGTATCTGGAGACTGCCCGGATGACAGGCTGCAAAAACCTTCTGAAAGCGAAGAAACGGGGGCCTTATGAGCTGGAGCTTACCGGTCTTGGACTGAGGCTTGTGACAGAACAGCCGGTGCCGGAGGATGTGCAGTATGCCGGGATCCGGGCACATTATTTCTATGTGCCGGAAGAACCGGAAAAAGAAGTCAACCTGTTCCGTCCTCTGGATTTTCAGGAAACGGAAGCACCTTTTGAGATCAATGTGATCTTTCATACAAAAGAAAACAGTCCGGGGATCTGGTGGAAGCTGGAAAAAGAGACCTGGAACCGTCTGGGAAGAAACATGCCGCCGTATCTGGCTCTTTCACCCGGAGATGTTCTGCCTTTACGCTGAATCCATAACAAGCAGGTGTATCTGTCTTTTCAAAGACGGTATGCCTGTTTTTTATGTGGTAAAAGGCTTTTTGACTTTTTGAACCTGTTATCATTCTATAATAGGAAAAACGGGATAGATTGATAAAGAAGGAATTGTAAAAAGCAGGTGGATCTTTCTATGGAACAAGGCATTGCCATTTATTCACGGAAGTCCCGTTTTACCGGAAAAGGGGAAAGTGTGGGAAATCAGATCGAACTTTGCCGGGAATACATACGGCTTCATTATGGAGAAAAGGCACTGGAGGCGACGGAGATCTACGAGGACGAAGGGTTTTCCGGCGGAAATCTGAACCGGCCGGGTTTTTTGGCAATGATGGAAGCAGTCCGAAAAAGAAAATGCCGGGCGATCATCGTCTATCGCCTGGATCGGATCAGCAGGAACATCGGGGATTTTGCAGGGCTCATCGAAGAACTCTCCAGACTGGACACGGCTTTCATTTCTATCCGGGAGCAGTTTGACACGGCCACTCCCCTGGGGCGGGCCATGATGTACATAGCGTCTGTTTTTTCACAGTTGGAGAGAGAGACCATCGCGGAAAGGATCCGGGATAATATGCATGAGCTTGCCAGAAGCGGCCGGTGGCTTGGCGGGACAACGCCGACCGGGTATGCTTCGGAGGCGGTGACGATCCTTTCACTGGATGGAAAACAGAGAAAAAGCTGCCGTCTGAAGCTGGTTCCGCAGGAAGCGGAACTCGTCCGTCAGATCTATGAAAGGTATTTGCACTTGGGTTCTTTGGCGCAAACAGAAGCGGATCTTATGGAAAAAGGGATACGGACGAAAAACGGCGGGGCGTTTACCCGCTTTTCTATAAAAGCCATTTTGCAGAATCCGGTATATCTGATGGCAGATCCGGCAGCCTGGGATTATTTTACAAAAGCAGGAACGGAACTTTCTTCTCCCAAAGAAAAATTTGATGGGTGCCATGGAATGATGGTTTATAACAGGACCCGACAGGAAAAAGGAAAAAAAACGGAATTTCTTCCAATGAAAGAGTGGATCGCAGCTGTCGGTTCTCATCCGGGAATGATCCCGGGAACCATCTGGATCTCTGTACAGGAAACTCTGGAAAGAAATGCTTCTAGGGCATATGGAAGACCGCGGAGCAATGAAGCACTGCTGACTGGTGTTCTTTTTTGTTCCTGTGGAAACCGGATGTACCCGAAGCTTACTGAGAGAAAAGATGCACAGGGAAAACGGATCTATACCTACATTTGCAGCCTGAAGGAACGGAGCCGTAGGGTCTGCTGTGACCGGAAAAATGCAATGGGAAACAGGCTGGATCTGGAAGTTCTGGAGGCATTGCAGAAAAACGTTCCGGAAGTCGAATGGTTCTCTCTGGAAGAAAAAAGAAAACTGGTGCGGGAACAGATCCGCCGGGTGGAATGGGACGGAGCTTCTGCACGGATCGTTTACCGGGAAGAGGGAGAAAAAGTGCCCTCATGTGAGGATAGCAAATGAGCTTCTCATGCTCTTTCGTTCCAGAAAGAAAAGCGGCCGGGAAGTTTCTCTTTATGAGCCCATCGGCACCGATAAGGAAGGGAATGAGATCACACTTCTGGATATTCTGGAAAGCAGTGACGGAGATATCGCAGAAGCCATGGATTTCCGGAAAAGCCTGAAAAAGCTTTATGAAATTTTTGATGAAACGCTGACGGAAAGGGAAAAAAGAGTGCTGATCCTCAGATATGGCATATTTGGGTCGGAAGAGAAGACACAGAGGGAGATCGCGGAAAAGCTTCATATTTCGAGGTCCTATGTTTCCAGGATTGAAAAGGGAGCCTTGAGGAAACTGAAAAATCGTCTGGAGTCTGACGAAGCGCTGTAGGGCGGAGCTTCCGGCTGCATGGCCGGAGGTTTCGCAAAAAAGATGCTTGCACATTTCTCATCGGTGAGGTATGATAAAAATATCGGGAGATGTTCTTCTCCTGTTCTTTCATGGCAGTTCTGCCGGATTTATCACAAAGATATGAAAATGAAAAAGTTCAGAACCATGTACCGGAGCGCAGGAAGTGACCGGTGTTTTTGTCATACGGTTCTGAAGGAGATAAGAGGAGGTATGACAGTTTGTACAGCAGTATTCTTTCTGCGTCCGTTTTCGGGCTCACCGCCCGGAAAATCCGTGTGGAGGCAGATGTGAGCAATGGGCTTCCGGGAGCGGTGATGGTTGGGTATCTGGCAGGCCAGGTCAGAGAAACCATGGATCGTGTCCGGACGGCTCTGAAAAACAGCGGGTTTGCACTGGAACCGAAGAAGATCACAGTGAATCTGGCACCGGCTGGTTTTAAAAAGGAAGGAAATTTTTTTGATCTTCCGGTGGCACTGACCATCCTTTCGTCTTACGGGATTCTGGAGGAAAAACAGACAGAAGGCCTGTTGGTGGTGGGAGAACTGGGGCTGAACGGGGAGGTCTGTCCCGTCAGCGGGATCCTTCCGGTGGTGCTGGAGGCGAAAAAAGAAGGCTGCAAGGCCTGTATGGTTCCCCGGGACAATGTAAAAGAGGCGGAATACGCAGGGATCCTTCCAGTGATCGGTGTGAAAACACTCAGGGAGGCCGTGTCCTTTCTCGGAACGGAGAACAGCTGGAAAACGGTTTCCATCAAAAAGCAGGCGCCCTTTGCCGTGCCACTGTATACGGGACCGGATTTCCGGGATATCCGTGGGCAGCAGGAGGCACGGAGAGCAGCAGAAATTGCTGTTTCCGGTTTTCACAACCTGCTTCTGATCGGACCTCCTGGCAGTGGAAAATCCATGCTGGCCAGCCGGATCCCTTCGATCCTTCCGGGGCTTTCCAGAGAGGAAGTGCTGGAGATCTCTTCCATCTACAGCGTCGCCGGTCTTTTGAATACGGAGCATCCGCTGGTGACGGAGCGGCCCTTCCGGGCGCCGCATCATACGATCACGCCGCAGGCGTTGTCCGGGGGCGGCAGGATCCCGCGGCCCGGGGAGATCAGCCTGGCTCATCGAGGGATCCTTTTTCTGGATGAACTGCCGGAATTTCCGCGTATTGCTCTGGAAGTGCTCCGTCAGCCGCTGGAAAACAGGAAGATCCTCATCAGCCGCAGCAATTATTCGGAAGAATTCCCGGCTGATTTTCTTCTTCTTGCCGCCATGAATCCCTGTAAATGCGGGTATTATCCGGATATGCAGCGCTGTACCTGCACCGAACGGGAGATCCACGGGTATCTGCACCGGATCAGCCGTCCGCTTCTGGACCGGATGGATCTCAGCGCAGAGATGTCGAGGATCCCGTTTGAAGAGCTTTGGAAAAAAGAAAGAGAAGAAGCGCAGGAAGAAGATTCCGCTGCCATCCGGAGCAGGGTGGAAATGGTCCAGAAGCTTCAGCTTCGGCGATATGAGGGGACGCCTTACCGTTTCAACGGGGATCTGGATTCTGCAGGGGTTCAGAAATATTGCGTTCTGGGAACAGAAGAAGAAAAAATCCTGGAAGGGATGTATCGGAAATTTTCTCTGACGGCCAGAAGCTGTCACCGGCTGTTAAAGGTGGCCCGCACACTGGCAGACATGGATGAAAGCGAAAAGATCAGGAGAAAACATCTGGCGGAAGCGGCGGCCTTTCGTGCAGCGGATGAAAAATACTGGGGGTAAAGGAGGAGCATTTATGGAACCGTACTGGAGATGGTTTATGTATCAGACAAAGATCCTTCCGGAACAGAGGGAAAAATGTCTGGAATATTTTGGAACACCGGAAAATATGTTTATAGCACCACGGGAAAAAGTGGAGAAAGCAGAGTTTTTAAGTGAACCGGCAAGGGCGGCGCTTCTTGTAAGCCGGACGGAAGAAGAGCTTCAGCGTGAGGAAACGGAAATGGCGGAAAAAGGGATCGCTTTTTATTCCAGAGAGCATGAAGCGTACCCGGCACGTCTGAAGGAAATCCATCATCCGCCCTGTGGTCTTTTTGTCAGGGGCAGGCTTCCTCATTTTGAAAAGGAGAAAAAAGAAGTGCAGGCGGCAGCTGTCGTGGGAGCCCGCTGGGCCAGTCATGCAGGGCTTTCCCTTGCAAAAGAAACAGCCGGAGCCCTGGCAGAAGAAGGAATCCCGGTGATCTCAGGCATGGCGTCCGGGATTGACGGTGCGGCACAGGAAGCAGCCCTTATGGCAGGAGGAGAGAGCTATGCGGTCCTTGGCTGCGGACCGGATATCTGTTATCCGCGGCACAATGCCGGGCTTTACCGGATGCTGGAAAACAAGGGAGGGCTTCTCTCGGAATATCCGCCGGGGACACCGCCTGTGGCATGGCATTTTCCATACCGGAACCGGATCATTTCCGGCCTTTCCGATGCGGTGCTGGTGGTGGAGGCCAGATTGAAGAGCGGTTCCCTCATCACAGCTGATTATGCACTGGAACAGGGAAAGGATGTTTATGCGGTTCCAGGCCGGATCGAGGATCCTCTGAGCCAGGGCTGCAACCGGCTGATCAGTCAGGGAGCGGGCGTTTTCTGCTCTCTGGAAGGCTTCCTTTCAGAACTCGGGCTCACAAACAGAAATTATGAAAATTTCAGAAAAAATGATTTGACACTTGAAAAAACAGAAAGTATGGTTTATAGTTGTGTAGATTTCCGGGGGAAAAGTCTGGAAGCCATACGGATGGAAACCGGCCTTTCGCGGGAGGCGGTTCTCACCGCTCTGCTTTCCCTGGAACTTATGGATCTGATCGAAGAAAAAACCAGGTATTATTATAGAAAATGACGCGGAGAATCCACAGGAATTTTGCTTTCTGCCGCGCCGCACGGAGGAATTGTTCATGGCAAAATATCTTGTGATCGTAGAGTCACCGACAAAAGTAAAAACGATCAAAAAATTCTTGGGCAGCAATTACGAGGTGGCTGCATCCAACGGTCATGTGAGGGATCTTCCCAAAAGCCAGCTGGGAGTGGACGTGGAAAATGACTATGAACCGAAATATATCACCATCAGAGGAAAGGGAGACATTCTTGCCTCCCTTCGTAAGTCTGCGAAGAAAGCGGACAAAGTGTATCTCGCAACCGACCCGGACCGTGAAGGAGAAGCTATTTCCTGGCATCTGGCACAGGCTCTGAAGCTGGACGACAGCAAAATGAACCGTATCACCTTTAACGAGATCACGAAAAATGCGGTAAAGGATTCTCTGAAGCATGCCAGAGAGATCGATATGAATCTGGTCAATGCCCAGCAGGCACGACGGATCCTGGACCGTATGGTGGGTTATCGCATCAGTCCGCTTCTATGGGCCAAGGTCAAGAGAGGCCTGAGCGCAGGTCGTGTACAGTCTGTGGCTCTCAGGATCATTGCAGACAGAGAGGATGAGATCAACTCCTTTATTCCGGAGGAGTACTGGAGCCTGGATGCGGATTTTTCCATCCCGGGTGAGAAAAAGCCTCTGAAAGCCAAATTTTACGGAACAGATAAAAAGAAAATGCTTCTTCACAACGAGGAAGAAGTGAAGGAGATCCTTGCGAAGCTTGAAAATGCCGAGTATCAGGTCTGTGATGTGAAAAAGGGAGAGCGTGTCAAGAAAGCCCCCCTTCCCTTTACCACCAGTACCCTGCAGCAGGAAGCCTCCAAGGTCCTGAACTTCTCCACCCAGAAAACCATGCGGATCGCCCAGCAGCTCTATGAAGGCGTGGATATCAAGGGCAATGGGACCGTTGGTCTGATCACATACCTGCGTACCGATTCCACTCGTATCTCGGAAGAGGCCGATCAGGCAGCACGGACCTATGTCAGTGAAAATTACGGAGAAAATTATGTTGCCGAAGGAAACAACGAGGCGAAGAAGGGAACCAAGAAGATCCAGGATGCGCATGAGGCGATCCGTCCCTCCGATATCAGCAGGACACCGGTCCTGGTGAAAGAATCCTTGAGCCGTGACCAGTTCCGCCTGTATCAGCTGATCTGGAAGCGTTTCACTGCAAGCCGCATGGCAAATGCGGTTTATGAGACCACGCAGGTAAAGATCCAGGCAGGAGAGTATCATTTCCATGTGTCTGCATCCCGTCTTTCCTTCGACGGTTTCATGTCCGTTTATGTGGATGATTCCGCAGAAAAAGAAGAGAACAACGTACTCTTAAAAGGCATCGGTACAGATACCGTCCTGAACTTAAAAGAATTCCATCCGGAACAGCATTTTACCCAGCCGCCGGCTCATTATACGGAGGCTGCCCTGGTAAAGACACTGGAAGAACTGGGGATCGGCCGGCCAAGTACCTATGCGCCGACCATCACGACCATCATTGCCCGCCGCTATGTAGCCAAAGAGAATAAAAATCTCTATATGACAGAGCTTGGAGAGGTGGTCAATTCCATTATGAAACAGGCCTTCCCCAGCATTGTGGATGTGAATTTTACCGCATATCTGGAAGCACTTCTGGATAAAGTCGAAGAAGGAACGGTAAAATGGAAGACCATTATCAGAAATTTCTACCCGGATCTGGATGAACTTGTGAAAAAAGCGGAAAAAGAGCTGGAGCATGTGAAGATCGAAGATGAAGTTACGGATGTGATCTGTGACAAATGCGGCAGAAACATGGTGATCAAATACGGTCCTCATGGAAAGTTTCTTGCCTGCCCCGGATTCCCCGAGTGTAAAAATACCAAGCCTTATCTGGAGAAGATCGGCGTTGCCTGCCCGAAATGCGGCAAGGATATTGTTATCCGCAAGACCAAAAAGGGCAGAAAATATTATGGCTGTGAGGACAATCCGGACTGCGATTACATGTCCTGGCAGAAACCCTCCGGTAAACTGTGTCCGAAATGCGGTACTATGCTGGTAGAAAAAGGAAATAAGCTGGTTTGCCCCGGAGAAGCCTGCAATTATGTCGAAAATAAATAATTTTTCAGATAAACATTGCAATTCTGAAAACTCTGTGCTATAGTGAAGAAAAAGCTATGTTATTTTGATAACAGTTGCATTTTTAGCCCTTTTCGAGCAATTATTCACCAGGCAAGGAGGAAAAGATGAGCGTACAGTTATTAGACAAGACAAGGAAAATCAATAAGCTTTTGCATAACAACAATTCCAGTAAAGTCGTTTTCAACGATATATGCCAGGTTTTGACAGAGATCCTGGATTCGAACATTCTGGTAATCAGCCGGAAGGGAAAAGTCCTTGGTGTCAGCCTCTGTCCTGGAGTGGATGAGATCAAAGAGCTCATCGACGATGAAGTAGGTGGTTACATTGACCCCATGCTGAATGAGCGTCTTCTGGGAGTCCTTTCCACAAAAGAAAATGTAAATCTGGAGACTCTCGGTTTTGTGGGTGATAATATCAAGCAGTATCAGGCGATCATCAATCCCATCGACATTGCCGGCGAGCGCCTTGGAACTGTTTTTATGTATAAGAGCAACAGCCAGTATGAAATCGATGATATCATCTTAAGTGAGTATGGCACCACAGTTGTGGGCCTGGAGATGATGCGTTCCGTTCATGAAGAGAATGCGGAGGAAAACCGTAAGATCCAGATCGTAAAATCTGCCATCAATACCCTTTCCTTCTCCGAGCTGGAAGCGATCATCCATATCTTTGATGAGCTGGATGGTATGGAAGGCATTCTGGTAGCCAGCAAGATCGCGGACCGCGTGGGTATCACCCGTTCCGTTATCGTCAACGCACTCCGGAAATTTGAGAGTGCCGGTGTCATTGAATCCCGTTCCAGCGGAATGAAAGGCACTTACATCAAAGTCCTCAATGATGTGGTCTTTGATGAACTGGCGGAGATCAAGAAACAGAAGAAATAATGATTACGAAAGAAGCACTGCATCAGGAGAAACTGGTGCGGTGTTTTTTTGTGTCACAGGATTCTTTTTAATGGAAAAAACAAAAACATATGAAAACAAGAGAAAACAGAAGAAAACAGAAGATAATTTCAGAAACAGTAAAAATTGACAGATATAATCCGGTTTGCACATTTTCCACTTTTTCACTAATATAAGGTCAACGGTTAGCACTCGATAAAAGTGAGTGCTAATAACACAAATGAGAGTGCATATTATTAAGGAGGAATATATTATGAAGTTAGTACCTTTAGGCGACAGAGTTGTATTAAAACAGTTTGAAGCAGAAGAGACAACAAAATCCGGAATCATCCTTGCAGCAAAATCCCAGGAGAAACCCCAGGAGGCTGAGGTCGTAGCAGTAGGACCGGGCGGAATGGTTGACGGAAAAGAAGTTACCATGCAGGTAAAGGTCGGCGACAAAGTGATCTATTCCAAATATTCAGGCAACGAGGTAAAACTCGATGACGAAGAATATATTATCGTAAAACAGAACGACATTCTGGCTATCGTAGAGTAATAGAAGGAGGAAATTCATCATGGCTAAAGACATTAAATATGGAACAGACGCAAGAAAAGCTCTTGCAGCAGGTGTGGATAAACTGGCAGATACCGTAAAGGTAACGCTTGGACCCAAAGGAAGAAACGTAGTTCTTGACAAACAGTACGGCGCTCCGCTCATCACCAACGATGGTGTTACCATTGCAAAAGAGGTAGAGCTTGAGGATGCTTTCGAGAACATGGGAGCTCAGCTGGTAAAAGAAGTAGCTACCAAGACCAACGATGTAGCCGGTGACGGTACCACAACTGCAACCGTTCTTGCACAGGCAATGATCCGTGAGGGTATGAAAAACCTGGAGGCAGGTGCAAACCCCATCGTTCTTCGTAAAGGTATGAAGAAAGCAACCGAGTGTGCAGTAGAAGCTATCGCAAAAATGAGCAGCAAAGTAAACGGCAAAGCTCAGATGGCAAGAGTAGCAGCAATCTCTGCAGGTGATGACGAAGTTGGAAATATGGTAGCAGATGCTATGGAGAAAGTTTCCAGCGACGGCGTGATCACCATCGAGGAGAGCAAGACCATGAAGACCGAGCTTGACCTGGTAGAAGGTATGCAGTTCGACAGAGGTTATATTTCCGCTTATATGTCCACAGATATGGAGAAAATGGAAGCGATCCTGGATGATCCGTACATCCTGATTACAGACAAGAAGATCTCCAACATTCAGGAAGTTCTGCCGCTTCTGGAGCAGATCGTACAGTCCGGTAAGAAGCTACTGATCATCGCTGAGGATATCGAGGGCGAGGCTCTGACCACTCTGATCATGAACAAACTGCGTGGTACTCTGCAGGTAGTAGGTGTGAAAGCACCGGGCTACGGCGACAGAAGAAAAGAGATGCTGCAGGATATCGCAATCCTGACCGGCGGTACTGTGATCTCCGAGGAGCTTGGTCTTGAGCTGAAAGACACCACTCTGGATCAGCTGGGAAGAGCAAAATCTGTAAAAGTCCAGAAAGAGACGACGGTTATCGTTGACGGTGCAGGCGATAAGAAAAACATTCAGGACCGTGTGGCTCAGATCAAAGCAAGGATCGAAGAGACCACTTCTGAGTTCGATAAAGAGAAACTCCAGGAGAGACTGGCAAAACTGGCTGGCGGCGTAGCTGTTATCCGTGTAGGCGCTGCTACCGAGACAGAGATGAAAGAAGCAAAACTCCGTATGGAGGATGCTCTGAACGCAACCAGAGCAGCCGTAGAGGAAGGTATCGTATCCGGTGGTGGTTCTGCTTACATCCACGCTTCCAAATCTGTTGCCGAGCTGGTAACCAAACTGGAAGGTGATGAGAAGACCGGTGCCAAGGTTGTTCTGAAAGCTCTGGAGGCTCCGCTGTATCAGATCTCTGCAAATGCAGGTCTGGAAGGCGCCGTTATCATCAATAAAGTAAGAGAGTCCGAGGTTGGCATGGGCTTTGATGCTTATAAGGAAGAGTATGTAAACATGGTAGATGCAGGTATCCTGGATCCGGCCAAAGTTACCAGAAGCGCTCTGCAGAACGCAACCAGCGTTGCTTCCACCTTCCTGACCACCGAGTCTGTAGTAGCAGCCATCAAAGAGCCGGTTCCGGCAGCTCCCGCAGGTGCCGCAGGCGGAATGGGAATGATGTAATTTCTGTCAGAAACAAGACAGAACATGACGAAGACCGTCGCCCTTTTTGGGGCGGCGGTCTTTTTAACCTTTCTGAATTAACGGTAAGTTTATAATTCTTTGCTTCCCTTCGATGAAAAAAAGAGTTATAATAAAAAAAGCGGCTGATGTTTGCGAAAGAAAGATCAGCATGGATGAGTAAACAGATAATAAAGGAGGAACAAATTTATGAGCGATCTGTATATAGAATTACTCGTAAAGAAAAAGAAGACATCCACAGATACTCTGCTGAAGGCGCTGATGATCGGAGCTACCGTGATCTTTGTACTGGGCGGGATCTTATTCAATCCGATCATTCTGATCCCGGCGATCGTTATGGGCGTTGTGGATTACTTCAAACTGCCGGCTCTGGATCTGGAGTACGAATACCTCTATGTGAACGGTGAACTGGACATCGACAAAATCATGTCCAAACAGAAGAGAAAAAGAGTGGGAAACTACGACATGAAAAAGGTGGAGCTTGTTGCTCCGAGAAATTCCCATGAGCTGGATTCCTTCCGTAACCGGAAAGACCTGAAGGTCCACGATTATTCTTCCATGGAAGAAAACGCAAAGACCTTCGGTATGGTGATCAACGGGGAAAAAGGCATGGAGCTGATCTATTTTGATCCGAACGAGGCAATCCTCAAGGATATGCAGAGAATCGCTCCCAGAAGTGTAAAACTGTATTAAGAAAAATGGAAAAGCGTATGCGGCTTTCCGGTAAATGGAAAGCGCCTGCGCTTTTCCATTTTCAGCGTTTATGGATTTATCTGGAGGAGAGAGAAAAATGAATACGGTGATCATGTGGCTGATGGCTTTCGGGGCTGTCCTGGGTGGACTGGACAGGATCCTTGGAAACCGTTTTGGCCTTGGAAAACGGTTCGAGGAGGGCTTTGAACTGTTGGGGGCGACGGCTCTTTCTATGGCAGGGATCATCTGCCTGGTGCCTCTTCTGACACTGCTGCTTGAAAAGACGGTGGTTCCCTTCTGGAATTTTCTTGGTCTGGATCCGGCTATGCTGGGAGGAATCATTGCCATTGATATGGGTGGGTTCCAGCTGGCAGGAGAACTGGCGGCGGATCCGAAAGCCGCCTCTTATGCAGGACTTCTTGTGGCTGCTACCCTGGGCTGTACGGTGACCTTTACGATCCCGGTAGGAATGGGAATGGTGCCGGAAGAGGATCGTCCTCTTTTTGCAAAGGGAATTCTGGCAGGGCTTATGATGCTGCCGGTTTCTCTGTTTATTGGCGGACTGCTGACCGGTCTTACACCGTTAAATACCATCCGTCAGAGTCTGCCGGTGTTTCTGGCCTGCTTTGCCCTGGCCTTCGGTATTTCCAGATGGCCGGAACAGCTGGTGCGCGGCTTTCTGCATTTTGCCAATGCCATCCGCTTTCTGTCTACGCTTGGCCTGATCCTCGGGGCGTTTATCTATATGACGGAGGTGAGCATTCCTTTTCCGATGACACCCCTCAGTGAAGCGATGAAAACGGTGTCTTCGATCGGTATCGTCATGCTGGGAAGCCTTCCCATGGCAGAGCTCCTTCAGCGTCTTTTGAAGGTACCGCTTGCATGGCTGGGCAAAAAGACCGGCATGAACAGTGCCAGTATGACAGGACTTCTTCTGGGAAGCGTCAGCGTTGTCCCGGCCATCGCCCTGATCCGAGACATGGACCGGCGCGGCAAGATCGTCAATGCCGCTTTTCTGGTCTGTGCCGCATCTGCACTGGCAGCTCATCTGGGCTTTACCTTTGGCGTGCAGAAAGAAATGGTCGTGCCGCTTCTGGCAGTGAAATTCCTGGGGGGCCTCCTGGGAGGGGCAGCCGCCTACGG
>CAKRQP010000006.1:0-58036 GCA_934393555.1 uncultured Lachnospiraceae bacterium | reverse complement strand
GGCGGGTCCCAAGTTCAAAAGCCTTATCATGCAAGCATGAACGGCTTTTTGACCTTTTGACCCTGGCATCATCATAGTATTACTCTGCGAGAAGCCGCAGCTTCATGCGCCTCTTTGCAGGATATGAATTTCCAAAACAGAAAGGCGGACAACACATGAAAAGTGACAAACGAAAACAGCAGTACAAGCAGCTTGGTCTTGCAGTTGCTTATTACCGTAAAATGCACGGTCTGACACAGCTTCAGCTGGCAGAGGAATGCGATCTCAGCCGTACCCACATCAGCAATCTGGAAGCTCCGAATATGCCCACCAGCATTTCTCTGGAAGCCCTTTTTGACATCGCTGATGTACTGGAAGTTCCCATCAAATGTTTCTTTGATTTCCCGGATGCCTCCGGTAAATAAAATTGTATCCAAAAGTTCCCCGGTCTGGTTGTACCGGGGATTTTTTATTCCCTGCATCCTTACTATTTTCTTAACTATCTGGACAAGAGGCCATTCAGATGATATGATTGAGCAGATTGGAGGCGAATGCTTATGATAAGAACCTTATTGAAACCATTATCCTTCCTTCCTGCACTGATGCTGATGTATATGATCTATTCTTTTTCCGCACAGCCTGGAGAGGTTTCTTCAGAAATGAGTTATAAAGTCAGTTACAAGCTTGTCCAGACCGCAGACTATGTCTTTGACGGAGGTCATGAAGACTGGCAGCTTTCCCAGTGGGCGGGCAAGATCAATTTTATTACCCGGAAGCTTGCTCATATGACCGAATATTTTCTTCTGGCGGTAGCCGTTTCTTTTCCCCTCTATGTGTACGGCCTTCACGGTTTTCTTCTGATGCTGACTGCCGGGATCATCTGTGTGGGCTTCGCCTGCGGAGATGAATATCATCAGTCCTTCGTATCCGGCCGTTCGCCGGCGGTAAAGGACGTCTGCATCGACAGTTTCGGCGTTTTCTGGGGGATCATCCTGGTACGGATCATCGGCTGGACCGGCAGGAAGACGATTTTCCGGCCCCGCCCTGAAAAAAAACACTGGAAAAGAAAGAACGCCGCAGCCTGTGCATACGAATATGAGCAGGAACCTGCCTGGGAGGAAGCCCCGGTAAAACAGAAGAAAAAGCGATTCGGCAGGAAAAAGAAACATACCTGTGAACCGCAGGGCGGCTATCCTTCCGAAAATGACTGCGGGCCGCAGGACAACTACTATGATCCGGAAAACAGTTTCCGGCCACAGGATGGTTATTACAATCCGGGTCCGGGCAGCCATTACGGACCACAGAATGGTTATTACAACCCTGGCAACGACTACGGACCACAGAATGGCTATTACGACCCGGACAACAGCTGCGAGCCACAGAATGGCTATTACGACCCGGACAACGACTACGGACCACAAAATGATCCTGTTCCCGGTTACGGTCCGGAAGCTCCCGTAAAGAAAAAGAAAAAAGAAAAAGACTGGATCTTTGACGATTTCGTCTGATCCAGCCCGGATCCCGGCTTTGAAAAGCCGGGATTTTTTCATTTTTTCATACAGATATCCAGAAATCTCTGTAAAAGACTGGTCGGCTGCTTTCCTTTTTTCCAGATCAGAAGGATCTTGGTCTCAAGCGACGGCTCTACCAGTGTTTCCATATGAAGTCCCTCACAGAAGCAGCGCATGGATTCCGGAAAGACTGCGACTGCCAGCCCCTCTCTCACCCAGAGCATAGCTCCCCTGGCATCATCACAGAGACAGAAAATATCCGGATCCAGCCCCTGGGCAGCGAACGCTTCCAGGATAAATTTTTCGTATCTTCGATAAAGGATCAACGGACTGTCCATAAGATCCGTAAGATAAAGTCCTCCCTCCCGTTCCAGCCGCATTTCCGTGGGGATCACAGCGATCATCGGTTCCTGATGAAGCTCTGTATACTCCACTCCGTCCAGTCTTAACGGCGTGCGCACCACCGCCACATCCACGATCCCATCCATAAGATAATGATATAAGGTGTATGTGATCCCATCATGTACTTCAAAGTTTACATCCGGGTTTTTCCGGGCAAACTCTGAAATGAAAGGCATCATCGTACCCACAGTGGTCGGCGTCATCCCGATCCGGAGTACCTGTTTTTTTCCGGTCTCCGCCACCTCCTGTTTGGTTGAATTCACAAAATTCAGCAGGTTTTCCGCCCTTTCATACAGAAGCTTCCCTGCTTCCGTCAACGTCACTCCCGTCCTGTTCCGTTCAAAAAGCGTCACATTCAGTTCTGCCTCCAGCTGCTTCATCTGATAGCTCAATGGCGGCTGTGACATATTCAGCCGTCTGGCTGCCTCATTGATGCTGCCGGTAGTGGCGATCTCCCGAAAGTATTCCAACTGCCTGATCTCCATAAGTGCCTCCGAGTTAATGATATATTTTTTGTATTAAAATAGTTTAAAAACAATATTACTCCTATTACATTCTACAAGGCTATAATGAATAAGTCAAAGCGGAAAAAATAATTTATATGGAGGGAAAAACATGCGCTCACTTGCGTGCTATCTGAAAGAATATAAAAAGGAAAGTATTCTTGCACCGTTTTTCAAGTTTCTGGAAGTCGTGTTTGACCTGATCGTCCCCCTTGTCATTGCCCAGATCATCGATGTGGGAGTGGCTCAGAATGATCATGGCTACATCGTCCAGAGATTTTTTATTCTGATCCTTATGGCAGCTGCCGGCCTTACCTGCAGTTTTACTGCCCAGTATTTTGCAGCGAAAGCCAGCGTTGGCTTCGCCGCCAATCTCCGTCAGGCGGTCTTTGACCACATCCAGCGCCTCTCTTTTACCGAGCTGGATACCCTCGGAACGGATACGCTCATCACCCGTCTCACCGATGACGTGAATCAGGTCCAGAACGGCGTAAATATGGGTCTTCGCCTTCTTCTTCGAAGCCCCTTTATTGTTCTCGGCTCTATGGTCATGGCTTTCACCATCAACGTCCGTTGTGCATTGATCTTCGTGATCGCGATCCCCATTCTCTTCCTGGTGGCCTTTATTATCATGTATGTCAGCATCCCGCTCTTTAAAAAAGTGCAGGGCCGGCTGGATGCGGTCACCCGGCTGACCCGTGAGAATCTTACCGGTATCCGTGTCATCCGCGCCTTCTGCCGGGAAAAAGAGTCTGTTGAAGAATTTGACGCCCGCAACCGGGATCTCACAAAGCTGAATGAGTTTGTCGGAAGGATCTCCGCTTTCCTGAATCCGGCAACCTATGTCCTCATCAACATTGCCACCGTCTTCCTGATCCAGAAAGCCGGTGTGGAAGTAAATCTTGGAAACATGCAGCAGGGTGAAGTGGTCGCTCTTTACAACTATATGGCCCAGATGATCGTTGAACTCATCAAACTGGCTTCTCTTATCATCACCCTGAATAAATCCGCAGCCTGTGCCGAGCGTGTGGCCGGCATCTTAAAAGTCCGTTCCAGTATGGAATATCAGGAAAAAGCGGTTTCCGTCAGAAAAGGCAGCCCTGCAGTCACTTTTGAACATGTGACCTTCTGCTACCAGAACAGCAAGGCTCCCAGCCTTTCCAATATCAGCTTTTCTGTAAAACCCGGTCAGACCGTCGGTATCATCGGAGGTACCGGAAGCGGAAAATCCACTCTGGTAAATCTGATCACCCGCTTCTATGATGCTTCCGAAGGAACGATTCTGGTAGACGGTGTGGATGTCCGGAAATATCCCAGAGGTGTACTCCGCAGCAAGATCGGCGTGGTTCCCCAGAAGGCAGCCCTTTTCCAGGGAAGCATCCGTGCCAACATGAAATGGGGCCGTGATGACGCCACGGACCAGGAGATCTGGGAAGCGCTTACCATTGCCCAGGCAAAAGAAATCGTTGAGAAAAAAGACGGTCAGCTGGATTTCCATCTGGAGCAGAACGGCCGGAATCTCTCCGGCGGTCAGAGACAGCGTCTCACCATTGCGCGGGCCCTGGTGAAAAAGCCGGAGTTCCTGATCCTGGACGACAGTGCCAGTGCCCTTGATTTCGCCACCGATGCCGCTCTTCGGAAAGCACTCCATGAGCTTGGCGGCCGCGTGACCACCTTCCTGGTTTCCCAGCGTGCTGCCAGCATCCGTCAGGCGGATCTGATCCTGGTCCTGGATGACGGTCTTCTGGCCGGAAAGGGAACGCACGAAGAACTGATGCAATCCTGCGAAACTTACCGCGAGATCTTCTTCTCTCAGTTTCCTGAAGAACGCAAAAATGACAAGGAGGCAGCCAAATGAGTAACAGCAAAAAGAAAAAAATGCCGAAAAGCAGTATGGAGACCTTCTTTAAAGTCCTTCGTATGATCGGAAATTACCGTTTTCTTCTGATCCTGAGTATCGTCCTGGCCGCAGTCACCGTTGTGCTGCAGCTCTATGTGCCGATCCTGTTCGGAAATGCCATCGATGAAGTGATCGGCGCCCATGCCGTTGATTTTGAGCGGATGTGGTATTACCTCTCCCGGATCCTGGTCATGGTCATCATTTCTTCCGTTTCCACCTGGATCATGAGCATCATCAATAACCGGATGACCTACCGTACCGTACAGGACATCCGCGCCAAAGCGATCCGTCACATTCAGGAGCTGCCGCTTGCCTACCTGGATCAGCACAGCACCGGAGACATCATCAGCCGTGTCATCGCCGATACCGATATCCTTTCCGATGGTCTTCTCCTTGGCTTTACCCAGCTGTTTTCCGGTATTGTAACCATCGTCGGAACCCTGATCTTCATGTTTTCCAAAAACGTCTGGATCACGCTGATGGTCATCGTCCTGACACCTTTAAGCTTTTTCGTGGCAAAATTTATTTCCAGCCACTCCTTCCAGATGTTCCGGAAACAGAGTGAGACCCGTGGAAAACAGACCGCTCTCATTGAAGAAATGATCGGAAACCAGAAAGTGGTACAGGCCTTCGGCTACGAGGAAAAGGCTTCCGAACGCTTTGCCAAAATCAACGAAGACCTGAAAAACTATAGCCAGAAAGCCGTTTTTTACAGCAGTCTGACGAACCCGTCCACCCGTTTTGTCAACAATGTCATTTACGCGGGTGTGGCACTGGTAGGTGCTTTTATGATCCCCGGCGGTTTCCTGAGCGTCGGCGGTCTCTCCGTACTGCTCTCTTATGCAAACCAGTATATGAAGCCTTTCAATGATATCAGTTCTGTGATCACCGAACTCCAGAATGCCCTGGCCTGCGCCGGACGGATCTTTGAGCTTCTGGAGGAACCTTCCGAAACTCCGGAAGTCTCCAGCGAGCTCGGCAAAGCAGCCGGAGACGTACACATCGAAGATGTGTCCTTCTCCTACGACAAGTCGAAAAAACTCATCGAGCATTTCAATTTCCAGGCAAAACCCGGTATGCGTGTCGCCATCGTAGGACCGACCGGCTGTGGAAAAACAACCTTTATCAACCTGCTCATGCGTTTCTATGATACCGATCAGGGCGATATCCTGGTAGACGGCCAGCCGATCAAGCAGGTCACGCGTCATTCACTTCGAAGCAATTACGGTATGGTCCTTCAGGATACCTGGATCAAAGCCGGCACTGTCCGCGAGAACATCTGCATCGGAAAACCGGATGCCACCGATGAGGAGATCAAAGAAGCTGCGAAACGTTCCCACAGCTGGGAGTTCATCCGCCGTCTCCCGGACGGACTTGATACGGTTCTTACGGAAGACAGCTTAAGCCAGGGTCAGAAACAGCTGCTCTGTATCACGCGTGTTATGCTCTGCCTGCCACCCATGCTGATTCTGGATGAGGCGACCTCCAGCATCGATACCCGTACCGAGCTGCAGATCCAGGAAGCCTTTGACCAGCTCATGCAGGGCCGTACCAGTTTCATCGTTGCCCATCGTCTTTCTACCATCCGCAATGCAGACTGGATCCTCGTCATGAAAGACGGCCGGATCATCGAACAGGGTACACACGGGGATCTGATGAAAGAAGACGGTTTTTACAACCATCTCTACAACAGCCAGTTCGTCAACGTGGCTCAGTAACCAGACCTTCAGAAAATCCAAAACAGGCGTAAGATCTGCTGCCTGCAAAAAGAAATCCACCATGCATACGCTGCGCGGTGGATTTCTTTTTTACTTGTAATCATGGATCTTACCAGAGATAATTCTTCCCGTCCTGATAAGACGTTTCCATTGCAAAACGAACCTTTGCTGTTTTTGTCATCGGATCCTCCATTCCAACGGAAAGACGATATCCGTTTTTCTTTAATTTGCCCGGCTCTTTCAGTTCCAGCCAGGTATCTGTCACGATTTCCATGTCTGGAAGCAGTGAGGAGATTTTGATCTTAATCTCTTTCTTTTCTGTTATTTTTCCCGTACTGTCTTCCAGATACAGATAGACCGGCCAGTCTTTATAAAAGGGTGCCACTCCGGAATTTTTCCAGTTCAGCCTCACCAGTGAGCCTGTTCCTTTCTTTTTTATCTCTGCTCTGGAGATCCAGATCCTGTAACCCATATTTTTCAGAACTTCCTGATATCCTTCCCGGTAATCCATCGACGGGACCTTCGGCCCCAGAAAGGTGGTATGCGCTTCCCGGATCAGTTCTACTGTCCGTTTCAGATCTGTTACAAGCATTTCTTTCATTTCAAGAGAACTGGTAAATTCGCCGCCGGAAGGTGCCGTTTTCCAGAAATCTTTCATTTCGACAAGCGCATTTTTTTCTCCCGTCTGTTCATATTCGCCGCCTCGCTCTATCCATCCAAACCAGGTCTTTGTATCTTTTTCATGACCGGTCATATCATTATACAGGCCAAAACCATAAGTTTTCGCAGCTGCAAAAGGTCTTCTCATCAGAAGCATGGCATCAGGAAAGGCTTCCATCCACGGACGGATATACGCTTCCCTAATTTTTTCTCCCGGCAGTCTTACAATTCCTTCTTCATAATTCACATGCCACTCGCCCCAGTGCCCAAGGCTTCCCAGTTCGATATAGCTGATCATTCCATCCCGGCCAAAATGCTCTCCAAGCGCTTTTACCGCCTTTGCATGGCTGTCGATAATCGTCGGATCCCTGTAATCCGGAGCAAATCCTTTTCCATATTCGCCGTCATACCATTGTCCGGCTTCTCCGCTTTTTTCATACAGCCACTGCGGAATATCCATATGGGCTTCCGTTCCCGGAAGATCACAGAGAAACCTCAAAACCAGGTGTTTTCCTTCTTTTTTCCACCTTGCGATCTGATTTTCCTCTTCGATCGCCGTCCAGGCATAGATACCTTCCTCCGGTTCCAGTTCAGCCCAGGTGATATCTACATACAAAAGAGAAACATCCTCCGCCACTTCTTCATGCCATGCATTTTTCACATAGCCCATCAGCGGATTCCCGAATACCGCCTGCGATCCCTGATATTCTTTTACAAGTTTTCTTCTCTCTGCTCCAAACATTCCAACTCCCGCTGCCAATATTGCTGCCCCGATAACGGCTGTCAGCAGCAAGGCTGCTTTTTTAACCATGATATTCTCCGTTATACTGGATCAGCGTAACATCTTCGACCTGCTCGATCGCCCGTATCTTTTCCATAAAATCCATATCCGTCTGTTTACAGAAAAGTTCAACCGCCATTTCTGTTTTCTCCTTGCGCATTGTCTTGGATTTTATAAAATATTTTCTTTTTCCGAAGCACCGGATGATCTCATCTCCTGCTTCATCTCCGGTATAATGGAGCACTGCTATATAAATCCTGCCGTTCTGCTGCTTATGGTAAAACAATACGATCATCAGGATCATCACCGCTGCTGCCAGAAGTGCCAGAACATACATCCCCGCCCCAGCAGTGATCCCCGTTGTGATCGCCCAGAAAAGGTACAGAAGATCCATCGGATCCTTGATCGCAGTACGGAAACGCACGATTGACAACGCACCGACCATACCAAGAGAGATCACTACATTCGTACTGATCGCCAGTGTTACCATACAGGTCAGGACCGTCATTCCTACCAGTGTCACCGCAAACGTCCTGGAATAAATAACTCCCGCATAAAATTTCTTATAGACCAGAAAGATCAAAATTCCCAGTAACAGTGCCGCAATCAAAGCTGCAAAAACTGCCGGAACATCATACTGGCCAAATACTCCCGATTCCAGTACTGATTTTTTAATCACATCTTTTACGCTCATAATCATTTCCTCTCTTCTGTTTCATACCAGTATTCAAACCCGTTTTTATATCTCGTCTTCTCATAACAGAGCACATATTTGGAAACAGCTGTAAATTCAGCCGCCTGCGGAGGCAGGATTTCTTTCACGATCTGCGGAAGCAGCTCGGTAAACTTTACTTCCATGATCAGTTTTCCCGGTTCCAGCACCGGAAGCGTCGGCATGGTCGGATCAAACATATCAAAACTGCCGATTGCAGCTCTTACATCCGAATCAAACGTGATCCGGACGGTTCCCTCATCTAGGATCCACGGCTCCCTGTCATAATCCACGATCGTGCGCGGCCGCATCAGACTGCTGACACACTCCACATAGAATTCTCTGCAGAGAGGGTATGGACTTTTCAACAGAAATCCATAGTCTCCATCCAGTATTTTCCAGACTTCTTCTTTTGTAAGAGGGGCACTTTCTTTGTAAATAAAGCTTCCGAATTTTTTCTTCCGTTCCAGTCTGATCGACCGTTCGCTGCAATCATAGATCCGGATACGGTATTTTTTCCGCATCAGAACTCCCGCTTCCTTTTCTTCAAAGGCACTGTTCCAGTAATCGTCAAAATAAAGACTCCGGATCATATAGCCGCCTGTTCCCGCATGAGGATCCAATTTCAGAAAATGCTTCATCCGCAACGTCAGCAGCTCCTTTTCACTGGTACTGATGAGATATTTCCATTCATTCCGAAAATATTCTTTTTTTCTACTCTCCATAAAGATCTTCCTCAACCTGACCATCCTGCGTAATGTAGAAACACTTCATTCCATAATTTTTGCCGGAATCCGTCACATAGTAGTCAAAAGCGTCCTGCGTATAGCCGGAGCTGTTTTCCGCCTGCACTCTCACAAAATACTGTCCGGCCTCCGGAAGATCCAGTTCTGCTTCCGGAAGAAGCTGCCTCTCTGAACGGTAAATGACATCCCGGAACAGATAATCCCTGGCAACCTCTACGGTATATGTGATATCCTCCGCATCAAAATCATAGGAGATATCCCAGTTGACCTTCAGCTTCTGCCCTGTGATCATCGGTACTCCAATGTAAAACGGCATAGGCTTTTCCAGGCTCTCCAGATAAAGCTGATAATTACTCTCCACTTCTCCCGGGATTTCCGAAGCGATCTCATCGTACTCCTCCTCTGTAAGCGGTTCATTCATCTGATCCGGCATGGAATACGCATATGGCTTTACCACCGCCTGATAACGCGCGATCATCGTGCGAAGCCTGCCCTCACTTAGATACGTTCTCAGATCCAGGATCGCCTCATTTAGTTCTTCCCGGAAGGTTTCCGACTGCAGACAACGCTGAAACAGTATATTTCCCCAGTAATTGCTGACACCTGACTCCCAGCTTCCCTGATCGGAAAACTGTCTCCCGGCATACTCGCTTCTCATAAATGCTCCGTCATTATCCCAGCAGATAAAGTACCAGGTATCCGAGTTCAAAGGACTGTAAAGATAGGTGTTTCGATTCTGCGTGTCAATATTTCCTGTCAGGATCTGAAAGGCCATCCAGTAAGCCAGGTTTTCCCTGTCAAAATATTGCTCCAGAACGGTACTGACAGGCAGGGAATAATCATTTACTGCATCCAGCATCCGGATCAGTTTTCTGTGATCGGAACTTCCCTTTATCTCCAGCAGTTTCTCAAATGCCTTCTGGTCATATCCCGTCTCGTCTTCCCTTTTGATCACATCCTCATAGCGGTAAAATTCAAACGAATTGACTTTATATAGCTGTCCGTTGGAATCCAGTCCATGTGCTTTCATTCCTGTTTTATTCAACTGCTCCACCTGCGTATAAAGCCCATAATCGGAGAAGACGCCGTTTCCTCCCGTTGTCTCGTCTTTGACATACAAATGCACAAACTGTGTCCGCAGGCTGAGCAGCTCCGGGATCCCTTTCAGCAGGTCATAGGCCAGTTTGTTCCGGAAACGCATTCCTTCTCCCATATGTTTGTTCAGGTTGATCGTCCGCTGCCCTCTCCAGGTCCCTTTGTTTTTTTTCAGTTCGATCTTATAATTTTTCTGTGCATAGCGGCTGGAAGTCTGTCCACGGATCTGCACCGTTGCATTGGGTACCTTTTCCCCATAACCGACTTCTCCCGCTTCCGGTCCGTTTTCATCTCCTACCTGCAAAAGCCCGGCCACCTGATAACGTTCCACTCCCATTTCTTCATAATCGTATACCGAATAGCTGTTGATCTCACTCCAGGAATGATCCGTATTTTCTGAGGAATTTCCTCTGGAAACAGTCAGATACATGGTCACTACACTGGTGTCATCATCACTCTCATATAAGGTGTCTTTATCCCTGAGATGGACCTCGTTGATCTCCTTTTTTTCTTCTTTTTCCACCCCGGTGTTTTCACTTTCCACTTCTGTTGACTGTTCTTCTGTCTTCTGCATGGTCGTGGACGTGCAGCCTCCGCACAAGACAGCTGCAAGAAATACTGCCAGGATCCCTGCTGCTTTCTTATATCTTTTCATGCTCCTGTCTCCCTTCCAGTTTTTTATCCAGAAAATATCCAAGCTTTGTAAACCCCCCTGTTTTATCCTCTGCCACCACCGGCTGTACACTCAGTATATAATACGGAAGCTTTCTGGTATACGCATCCAGCCTGATCACGGCCAGAAGAAAAAAGATCCCGCAGCCAGCAAGAAAGCCAAACCCATAATATACCTTTGGAAAGAACAGGGAAAACACCGTAAACACCGAAGTTCCTGCCGCAAAGATCCCGGACAGCCACAATGCCCCCTGATAATCCGTAAAATACAGCAGGAGCAGCAGCATCGTGTTAGCCACAGCGTAAAGCCCATAACCAACGCAGAGCGTCCGGAAATACCCTTCCATGAGATCATTAAAGCCAAGCGGAAGCATATTCAGCAGAAATCCTCCCACAGAAATTGCAAGAGCTGTCGTTAAGAGCTGTTTTAATGCCGTATATTTCAGTTCCATATTCAGGACTTTCCGCATTTCTTTTCCTGCCTGCTGAATATCACCGATCGCTCCTTTATCATTGAAAAGACTATAGTAGTTACGGTATTTGGGATAAAAATTAACCTCCACAGAAACAACGAAGTTCACCGTTGTGATCAGGATCGTGAGAAAGGCAGCCAGTGCCGGTACATCATGATAAGGGGCTCCGACAAAAAGCCCCTGCACTTTCACCTGCAGCGGCCCTGCCCACATAATGACCAGATGTGCAAACAGTCCGATATGTAGAAAAAGCCCGGTAAAAGCCAACGGAAGAAACTGATCCACCCATTTCAAAAAGAAAAATGCACTGCCGTTTCCCTGCGGAAAATACTGATACAAGAGTGCGGTATCCCAGAGCATCATGACTCCGTATCCAATGAAGACCGCGATCAGCAAGGCTTCCACATGAGGAATTTTCAAAAAAAGCAGAACCCAGCCGACCAGAAAGGTCACTACAATGGCAGCCACAAATGCCAGAAGGATCCCTCTGTAATCCTTGATCGCTGTCAGATAACTCATGGCATTCCAGGTAAGGATCAATTCCCCGAAAAGCCCCAGACACAGAAAACCATCCAGCAGTCCCGCTCCGGAAAAAACAAGAAAAATCCCATAAAGGATTCCTCCGACGATCAGCATGAGAGCGGAAGAGCCCCAGAAAGAAGGCAGTATCGTTTCATAATTTTCTTCATACAGCTGATCTGCTATAAACCTCGTTACCACCATGGAAAGAAAGCTGGTGACTGTCAGCGAGGACAGAAGCGTATAGGTGATCATACACACCAAAAGCTCTCTGCTGTGTTCGGATCCCCCGGTCAGACTGCAGAGAAACAGAACGCCAAGAAGCAGCACGATCCCAAGCAGCATCGGTCCGGTACAGACGATTCCCGCATATCCGTAAGCCCGTACGGAAGCAAACAGGCCACGCCTGTTAAAAAGCTTCTTTAGTTCAAATCCGATCCCAGCCATTTTTCTCTTCCACCTCCTGGTATACACTCCGATAATTCTCGATCATTTTTTCCTGTCTGTAATAGAGTCTTGCCCGGTCCTGTCCGTTTTTTCCCATTCGTCTGCGCCGCTCCTCGGAAGCACACATTTTTTCCATTGCATCTGCCAGTCCTTCTCTGTACATAGGCGGCACATAATAACCTGCCCGGCCGCAGTGATCCTCTTTATTCCCTTCCAGCAGTTCTTTGCAGCAGCCAACATCCGTCGTCACGCAGGGCCGCCTTGCTGCAAAAGACTCCAATACAGACAAAGGTTGTCCTTCCGATATACTCGTCAGGATCGTAAAATCCAGTTTTTCCATATATTTCACAATATCCACACGCCCGGTAAAAATGAGGTTTTTTAACTGCAGCTGCTCTACAAGTGCATAACACTCTTCTGCATATTCCTCATCATCGACCCCTCCCAGAATATGAAGGCGCACCTTTTCCACTCTTGCCGCCAGTTCAAAAAACGCATAGATCATCGTTTTGATATCCTTGATCGGTGCCAGTCTTACGACCGCACCGATATCCACCCAGCCATCCGGCTTCTTCAGTGGGATCCCTGCCAGTCGTTCGTAATTGATCCCATTAGCGATCACCCGGCATTTTTCCGGGGCACAGCCCATCTGGATCTGTGTTTTCATTGCATTTGTAAAAAGACTGGTTACACGAAACGCTCTTTGATAGATCATATCTGACAGCATATAAAAAAAGGAGATCCATTGTTTTTTGAAAGACGGAACCACCCATTTTGCGCGGATGATCTCTTCTTCCCGTTCGCGGGTGTAAATTCCATGTTCCGTAAGAAGGACATCCCGGTGGTTGACATATCCTCCAAGACAGGCCAGAAGACCGCCATATCCGGTACAGATCGCATGATACACATCCGCCTGCGGCACTTTTGTCCCCATCAGATACAGCACCGGCAAAAGCATGGAGCGCATGGTATGAAAGGCATCCGCAAAGGCAATGTACGGATACTGTTCCTCACAGCACTCTGTCAGGATCTCAAGAAACGCTTCGCTTTTCAGAAAGGCCATCGGATTGATCTCTTTGTCATGATACAGGCGAAAGAGAACTTCCCAGTCCGGTCTGCCGCAAAGCATCAGTTCTTTGAGACTTTTCTTTTCCTCTTCAGAAAAAATGTGTCTCATTCTTTTTTTATCCTTCACCTTGAGCGCATCATCCAGAAAGACTTCATGGACCTCTTTGACCTGCGGCGGAAGCTCATAGACAAATTTCCCTCTGCTTTCCGCTTTGGCTCCGATCACCCAGAGCACAAATTCATGCTCTTCCATTTGATTGATATACTGGTGCATCCAAGTGGAAACACCGCCAAACACATAGGGATAGCATCCCTCTAAAATCAGACAGATCCTCACTCTTTATCTCCTCAGTTCCGGGCAATTACCACATCACTTTCCTCTGCACGCAGAAGATAGAGATTTCCGGTAATGTTTACAAGCTCACCGCCGGTCACTTCTCCCGGCTTCCCTTCATTGATCCTTACCATCAGATATGCTTCATCGTATAAATGCCCCAGATGAAGCCTGATTTCTTTCTCTGTGATCTCTTTATCCACAGTCAGCGCTCCATAACGCTGGACAGCGCCTGCCAGCTCTGAACCGGTGAGGTTACGCAGTTCTTCGGCCGATTCATTCAGCCAGGTCATATATTCATCCAGCCGCTTTTTCAGTTTTTCCCATCCAAGTGCCGCTCCTCTGTCTTCATCCAGAAGATCGTCCGGATGCATAAAATGGCTGTTTACGAAGTGCATATTCAGCTCGGAAAGAGCTGCCATCTGCATATAGTCATCGATCACTGCTCCGGATATGATACGCGGCTGTTCCACGATCCCGTCCTCTGCCGTTTCAAATTCCTGTACATAGGCAAATTCACCGGAAAAATAATTACTGGCAATGGAACGGATCTCCGGAAATTTTTCTCTCAAAAGTTTTCTTCCTTCTTCTGAAAGCACATTGGATGGCGGCACATACACGGACAGTTCTGTCGCCGGAAACATTTTCTTTCCAAAACGGATCAATTCATCAACAGCTTTCTCCATTGCATCCAGACTTGTCCAGGTTTTATAGGGAAGAACGGTTCCATAATCCACATTTGACAGACTCAAAGGCTGGTGATTATACCCGTGATACCCCAGTTCCCCTCCCTGATGCAGGATCATATTTCCAAAATACTGGAAGCGCTGCACATCCGTCTGCTCCGTGATATTTTCATCCGTATTATCTTCGTAGTTTTCAATGATCACTCCGGTATATTTTACACCGTGTTTCGCCGCAAGCGTCATCATATCCGGCCACCAGACATTGGAATAAAACTCCGCAATGCTGGTATTGTAATCACGTCTGACATACGTTCCGTCACCACCCGGTACCGGAGACGGAAAATCATCCAGATAGAACACCGATCCATTGATCACCGGATAGACACCTGCATCTGTCAGAAGGCTGTAGGAAGCCGCATAAAACCCTCGTACTGCTTTTTCTGTCAGACCAAAATTATCAATGACAAACGTTCCTTTTCCATAGTTTCTCTCCCAGATCAGCGGCATCCCGTTTTCATCACCGATCCTTGCATACACCCGGGCAGTTTCATCCAGCTGAACCTCCCATGCAGAATCAAAAGGATCCGTGATCACATAGGACCTGCCTCCTCCGATCAGGAAATCCTTTTCAAAATAGATACTGGAAACCTCGGCATTCTGATATCCAGAAGAAATGATCCCCAGTTTCTGTTCGATCATCGACACATACGTTTCTTTTTGCAGCGTCAGTGCAAACAGGACGTTGCCGCCTTCCTTCACCCAGCTGCAAATGTCCAGTACGTTTTCCTTCAGAGGCTCCAGACTTCTGAGAAGAACCGTCACGGTCTCATAAGGTTCCAGTTCCGGAAGCGTCTGTTCCTGAAGATCGACCACCTCCGTTCCTACACGCATATCCATAAAAATCTGCTGAAACTGCGTCCAGGCCTGGATGCTTTCCTTCTGGCTGCTGTCCATCAGGACAAGACAGCTTTTTTTCAGGGAAGAAGCCACTTCTTTTTCCGTAACGATCCGGTCGCGGTCTATATAAGAAATCTGTCTTTTTTTCTCCTGATAGTGAATGCCTGCCCTTTCGGCAAAAAGGATCACTGCCATCATCAAAAAACAACCAAGGATCACCAGGATCCCTTTAAACTGAAAACCTCTGATCTCTTTTAAGCGTCTAACCAAAAAGCCAGAACCTCCTTACTCTGTGAAGATAGATAAATATGCTCCTCTTTCATCTGTTTTAACGTATTTCTTATTTCTCTCCCATTTTTCTGTGCTGCCAAAAACAGGATCTTTCTTACCCAGAACTCTTCTCTTCTGTGCCAGTTTCGATCCATCCGCTCCAGGATTTCCTGCACTCCTGCATAATCCTCAAGTTCCATCAGGTTATCCGCCAGACAGATACAGCTGTGAAGGTCTTCATTTCTTTTCAGTTTTTTTCTTAAGAGCAAAGTATACTGATTTCTCTGCATACGCTCCATCTGTTTTTCCAGCAGCCCTTGCCTCAGATAGTTTTCCATAAAATCGCAATACTCATCCAGTACGACCAGATCATCCGGTGCGGCCGCATAGGTTCGTTCCATGGTCTGCAGCCTGCTGTCATAATCTTTTGACAATTCTACCATGGCTGTGATCGCATAATGCACCACCTCCACGTCCTCATTCAGCCTTGCTTTTTCCAGAAGTTCCATATATCTGGACGGATCGTCATTTAAGATATTCATGATCAGCTGTCTTCGAAGTTCCGGTTCATTGATCAGAAGTGCTTCCTCCAAAGGTACGATATCTCTGTCATTTTTCTCTCTTACCTCAACATTGTTTTTATAAATCTCTTCATTGATCCGAAGCTTCTCCAGACCGATTGGCCTGCTGTTTTCTTTTTTCAAAAAAATCTGCAGCTGAAGCAGACCTATACACAACACTCCAAAAAACGGGATAAAAATGACCGGAACCATCAGATATCTCTTTCCCTTCAGCAAATGCGTCCGGATTCCGATCCAGGTCAGAACACAGATCAGCAGATGAATGAACAGCAAAATCAAACCACTTATTGTCTGCATTCTTTATTCTCCTCTTCCGCCTCCTGCAGTTCTGTCTTTTCCGCATTGATCTGCCTGCCATAAAAACCGGCCTGGTTCAGTCTTTTCAGAACGACCGGAAGTGAGACATTGTCGGTCTGTACCAGCATCAGATACAGTTCTCCGCTTTCAGAAATTCCCCAGACATCATTTTCTCTCACTACTGTACGCAGGACCTGATCTGCCTCTTCCAGGGAGCGTCCTGGATGTTCCAGCTGCAGAAGAACATAAGAGGCCATTCTCTGTTCTCTCATATCATGCTGAAGTTCCAGCCTTTCCTCAAAATATTCTGTTTTTAAAATGTGTGTTCCTTCTACATACTGCTTATCCTTCACGGCTTCCTGATATTCCAGGGCACGAAGAAGGGATGTTTCCACCAGTCCGCACAGGATCTTGAACAGATTCAGATAATACAAAGACAGCTGCTCACGCTTTGCTTCACGAATGCAGATCAGCATAACCAGTGCCCCGTTTCTTCGGATCCCGGCCATAAACATCGGATAATTTTTCAAAAAATCACGATTGACCCATATTTCATCCTTTTCCAGAACCTCCATTGCTGCTGTATACCCGCTTAACTTCAGGGAATGGGGATACTCTTGTTTTGCCCGGGCGGATGCCGCCTCCAGCCTTCCGTAGCCCTTCTCCGGATTCAGAGTGTAAAGACCAAGGCTTTTGTTTTCCAGAACATCCTCCAGAACCTGTACTGTTTCAAGAAAAAGCTCCTGTGGACGGATGACATCCAGCTTTCTTGTGATATCGAAAATTTTCCCAAAACTGTCTTTGCTTCCAAGAATCTGTTTTTTATAGAGATTTTTATCTTCCAGCGTTTCCTGGTACATTTCACGGGTACGGAAAAATTTTTCCTGGATCAGCTGGTTTTCTTCTTTTACAAACTGTATATTTTCCTTGTTTTTCATGCGGACATAGCCGCAGATCGCCCCTACAGCAAAGTAAAAAATAAAAGGGATCCAGTTTGAAGGCTCATAAAACAAGACATACCAGCTGATATCTTCTCTCTCAAACTGACGGATCAGCGAAAGGGACTCTGCCAGTGCCGCTGCGACTCCATAATTGATCCCGTATAAGCTGCTGAATAATACAATAAATACCAGCCGAAGATCGATCATCTGAAACTGTGCCTGATTTCCAAGCACACCGTTCAACCATTCAAACAACAGAAATACCACCGCAAACTCCAGGATCTTTAGGCCTGCTTTCTGCTTTAAGAACAGATAACGGAGGCTGTCCAGAGAACCTTTTTCCTTCCTTTTCCGCCGTGTATAGGTTTCATACAGTTCTGGAAGCTCTTCCAGAATGGAAATCTTTGGAAACCACCCATATTGATAGCGGATGATCCTGTCATCTTCCGGCATGTTTTCCAGAATACTCTCTCCGGCATAAGATATTTTCAAAAACGGACACGACCGGTTCAGTTTTTTTCCGAAATCCTGAAAGGTATCTTCAAATACACTCGGTATATTCAGACTGTCTTCCTTCTCATTCCAGTTATCAAACACTTTATATAAAAGCCCCGCAAGATCCTGCGGACACAGAAAAAACAGTTTCTGCTCTTTCTGTTCCTGAAATACCAGTTTCCCACTCCGGGAAATTTCATCAAACATAAGGTTTAGAAAGTCTTTTTCGTACCGCTCCGAATATAGATAAGGTGCCCGGATGATCTTGATTCCGATCTCATAAAGCTTTGCCAGCTCTCTTCCCAGTCTTTCCACTTCAGAAACAAGAAGTGTCTTGCCTGTCGAAGCGTCATAATTGTTTTCCGGTCCTGTCAGATAAAGGATCCTTATCTGCCGGTTTCCTCGGCAGCACTGCAGCACACGGCGCAGCATATCTGCTTCTCCCTGCAGTTCCCCGTGAAATGTCAGATAATTGGAGAAATAAACAACCTGTTCAAATTCATAGGTATGAAAAAGATCTTCCAATTCCTCTTCACTCTGCGTAAACGGGCGGACAAGCAGATTCTTTCTTCTGTTTGTTTTTACTACAGCATCTCCCAAAACCATTACCAGACTTTCCGGAAATGCTTCTTCAATAAATTCATTCGTGATATAGCCTGTATTTCCGACTAATAAGGTTCTCATTTTTCTCTCCATCCAGACTTTTGTATCTTGGTAAAGCGGACATTCGCAATCCTCTTTCGCAGATGCATTCAAAAAAGCTGTGGAAAGCGAATCCCACAGCTGTTCTTACTCTTTATATTTCAAAAATCTTCCGATTCTTTCGCTATGGTCTGAAGGAAAAGTTCCTTTCCGCTATCTTTCAGAAACAGATCTTCCTTCCTGCCAAGAGCAGTCTTCTCATACTCCTGACGGATCTTTGTATGAATCCGCTTCAAACATTCCAGAAGGAGCGGATTGAAACTGCCGCGCTCACCATCCAGGATCATTTTCAAAGCAGTGTCATGGGAATAGGCTTTCCGGTAGACCCGGTCGTTGACCAGGGCATTGTAAGTATCTGCAAGAGAAACGATCTGTGCAGCTATGGGGATCTCTTCTCCCTTCAGTCCGTCCGGATACCCTTTCCCGTCATATCGTTCATGATGCCAGCGGCAGATCTGATAAGCCGTTTTCAAAAGCGGTTCCTTCTGATACATGCCAAGATTTTTCAGGATGGAAGCACCGATAAGGGTATGTTTTTTCATCACCTCAAACTCTTCTGCGGTCAGTTTTCCCTGTTTATTCAGAATACTTTCCGGAATCCCGATCTTTCCAATATCATGAAGTGAAGAGGCGGTACTGATCAGAAGACAGTCCGTCCAGCTGAGCGGATACTGTTCGGTCCGATGGACCAGTTCCTCCAGAAGCCATTTTGTCAGCATATTGATATGGAGCACATGAGGACCACTCTCTCCGCTCCGGAATTCTACGATCTCACTTAAGATGGCGATCATCATGCGGTTGTTTTTCTCTTTTTCATAGAGCTGGTCTTTCACCAGATCAACCAGATGACGCTGCCTTGTATAAAGCTTGATGGTATTCATGACCCGGCGGTAAACCACCTGGGCATCAAAGGGACGACTGATATAATCAGTGACTCCAAGTTCATACGCCCGCCGTATCGCAGCCGCAGAGTCCTCGCTGGAGATCATGATCACAGGGATCTCCTCGAGCCAGTGATCTTTCGCCATCTCTTCCAGTACTTCAAATCCGCTCTTCAAAGGCATCACGATATCCAGAAGCACCAGGGAAATATCCGTACCGTATCTTTGGAGCAGTTCCAGACAGTCCACTCCGTTTTCTACTTCCAGGATCTCAAATTCCTGCCCAAGCATTTCCCTGAGAAGAAAACGGTTCATCTCCGAATCATCCACGATCATGACCCGGTGACGTCTGGACTTTTTGGATTTTGGGGAGTTTTCCTCTTTTTCTTCTCCCGGAGCCTGAAGTTTCCGTTCTTCTGTCACCACCATATTTTTCTGTATTTTGGCCTGATACATAAAATGATCGGCCCGGTTGACAGCTTCCTCCAGCGTTTCTTCCTTCATCCGGACACCGCCGATGCTCACAGAAAGTCGGATTTTTTCGTATTCCTGGATCCGTGTCTGATGGATCTCCTCCTGGATCATACGAAGCTTCTGTACAAAATCCGCTTCTCTGATATCCTGCAGGATCAGAAGAAACTCATCCCCGCCGTAACGCACCAGGATATCTGATTTCCGGATACACTTTCGAATGACCTTTACCACGGCATCCAGCACCTTATCCCCTGCCCGGTGTCCGTAAGTATCATTGTACATCTTGAAATCATCCAGATCGATCATAGCCACTCCGGCAGCTTCTTTCATTTTTTTCAGCCGGTCTTCATAATATCTTCTGTTATAGGTTCCCGTCAGGGCATCCGTATAAAGTTCTTTATTATACCCTGCCAGCTTCTTCAGAAGACGCATTCTTCCATCGTTATCCACCAGTGCATCTTCATCCAGCTGGCTGACCAGTTCGATCACGCAGGGCTCTCCGTCTACTTCCACATAATGAGAGATCACCTGATAAATGCTGGAGTCTAAAAATTCCAGTTTGCTTCTCTGCTTTTTATCCTTGAAGGTCTTCATGGAGATACAGTTTTCACAGAAACGGTTCTTTTTCCAGAATTCATAACACTGGCAGGGAAACGCTCCATGCTCTTGGAGATGCTCTTCACCCCGTTCAAAATTCTTTTGATCCAGAAGGCGTACAACAGAAAATACTTTCCTCATCTCATTCAGAAAATCTTCCGCTTCCCGAGCAGTCATTGCTTCTTTTTCTTCCGTAATATCCGTTTCCATTCTCTTCTTTTCCCCTTATCTTGTTTCTTCAGGTCTTTGCACTGCTCCACGTCTTACTTATTCGCACTTCTTTTATTATAGCATCACTCCAAAAAACTGTACAGAACATTTTTTTACTTCCTTTTTCCAAGCTGCCAGAAGGCTACCGCACTGGCAGCCGCCACATTCAGAGAATCGACACCGTGAGACATCGGGATTCGGACCGTGTAATCACAGTCTGCAATGGTAGAAGCTGCAAGCCCGTCTCCTTCCGTACCAAGGATCAGTGCCAGTTTTTCTTCGCTCATGAGTTTCGGATCGTCGATGCTCACAGAATCATCCGAAAGAGCCAGCGCCGCGGTCCGAAATCCCAGCATTTTTAACTTTTTCACGCCTTCCTCCGGCCAGGACAGCTCTTTATCCACAAACGCCCAGGGGATCTGGAATACCGTCCCCATGCTCACACGGATCGATCGCCGGTAAAGTGGATTGCTGCAGTCTGTAGTCAGCAGCACCGCATCGATATTGAGTGCCGCTGCCGAGCGGAAAATAGCCCCGACGTTTGTAGGATTCACCACGTTTTCCAGAATTGCTACTCTTGACGCATCCCGACAGACTTCTTCGATCTTTTTCGGAGCCGGCCGGTACATGGCACAAAGCATGCCTCTGGTCAGGTTATAACCGGTCATCTTTGACAGCACGTCAAACTCAGCAGTAAATACGGGAAGCTCTTCAAACCTTTCCACAAGGTCCCGGCTCTCCCCCCGTACTCTTCCTTTTTCCGCCAGAAATGCGGCCGGTCTGCAGCCAGCTGCCAGAGCCCGTTCTATGACCTTGGGGCTCTCCGCTATAAACATCCCCTTCTCCGGCTCATGCCTGTTCAGAAGCTGATTTTCTGTCAGCCGTGTGAACACGTCCAGCTCCGGGGCTTCAAAATCTGTGATCTCTATGATATTTGCCATCTTTTTTTCTCCTCTGTTTCTGAAACCATTCGTACCTGTCACCATCCTTCAGAAAACGGATCTTTTGACAGGCTGTCCGGCGGACCTTCCCGCCATCAGATAGATTTTACACGATTTCGTCCTTTCTGACCACAAAAAAATACTGCCGCCGACGATCAGACGCCGAAAACAGCAGTATTTTTATTTACCGGATGCAGATATAAACAACATAGATGGCATACAGAAGTACCATCAGGATTCCTTCCTTCCGGTCCAGTTCTTTTTTCGTCCAGGCCATGATCCATACGATCACGCTGAACACGATCAGGATCACAATGTCAATGATGTTCTCTGTCAGGAAAGCCATAGGACTGATCGCCGCTGCTATACCAAGAACCATGAGGATGTTGAAAATATTGGAACCGATGACATTTCCAAGAGCCATATCCACTTCCTTTTTCTTTGCCGCTACCACAGAGGTGACAAGCTCCGGAAGACTGGTTCCAAAAGCCACGATCGTAAGACCGATCAGATTCTGGCTGATTCCCATGGCAGAAGCCACTGTCGTTGCTCCGTCCACGACCCAGTCGCTTCCAAGGGCAATGGCTGCAGCGCCAACGATGATGAAGATCAGGCTCTTTGGTATCGGCATAACCGCCATCTCTTCTGCCTCCGCCAAAAGTTCCCCCTCTTCTCCTGCTTCACCTTTCCCTGATTTTCTGGCAGAACGGATCATATAAAGAAGGAAAAGAGCAAAGAGAACGATAAAAACAGCTCCGTCCACATGCCCCAGCGTCATACCAATGGCTCCCAGGATCAGAAGCAGGATCGCACAGCCGATCGACAATGGAAAATCTCTTTTTAAGATCCCGATCTGAACGGCTACCGGTGTCAGTACTGCACAGACACCCACAACGATCATCAGATTAAAAATATTGGATCCAACGGCATTGCTCACAGCCAGGGCGTTGTTTCCGGAAACAGAAGCAGTGATGCTGACGGCTGTCTCCGGAAGACTGGTTCCCATGGCCACAATGGTCATACCGATGATCAGAGACGGTACATGAAACCGTTTGGCAATGCTGCTGCAGCCCTCCACGAAAGCATCCGCACCCTTTACCAGAAGCAGAAAGCCCAGTACCAGAAGCAGGATCGCATAAGGGATTCCCTGAAAAAATTCACTCATAATGTCTCCTCCGTTTTCTGAATTTATTTTTTCCATTTTCGGCTGTTCCAAATCACAAAGCTGCCGCAAAAACAAAAAACCCACGTATGCTCCTCCGCCCAAAAGGTGAAAAACCATACGTGAGTCTCATTCTTTAAGATTTGCCAGGTGCTTTAAAGCACCGCGTCTGTTGACAAACCGCACCTGCGTGTGAACTACTCCCCCACGGAAATATTCAGATCGCACTAATCATAGCGGATGTGTCTTTTTTTGTCAATACTTTTTCTCAAAAACCTGTTTTTGATCCGAAACATGGGCCTGGATCACCGCAAAGGCTTCATCACTGACCGTTCCCGGCACAGCGGACGGACGGGCCAGAAAATATCCCTGCAGAAGATCCACATCCAGATCCAGTACCGTTTCCAGCTCTGCTGCTGTCTCCATGCCTTCCGCAATGACCTGCATATTTCTTTCATGTGCATAGGACACGATATTAGCGACGATCTGCTGCTTATCCTGGCTCTTGTCAATATCCCGGATGATCGCGATATCCACTTTGATATAGGCCGGCGACAGAGCCAGAAGATTCTTCTCATTGCTGTAGCCGCTTCCGTAATCATCCAGGGCAAACAGTCCGGAAAAGCCCGGCATATTCCGTTTCGCTTCCATTGAAGCCATATCCAGTCCTTCTTCTTCCGTGATCTCTACCACGATCCGTTCCTGAATGGAAGAGAACCGACGGATATATTCCCTGGATTCTTCCTCCGTCATATGCTGGCTTGCGATCGAATTGACAAACAGCCGCGCTTTTTCGCTGACCAGCCCTTCTCTTGCCAGGAAAAGATAGGCCTCAGCTGATTTAAAGATCGTAAGCCGTTCAATCTCATGGAGACAGTTCTCTTCTCTCGCAAGCTGCATGACCTCTTCGGGGTTACGGATCATCGGAAGACTGACACGCATCAGCGCCTCATAAGCTACCGTTTCTCCTGTTTTTCCGGAAATGATCGGCTGGAAATGATAACGGACCAGTTCTTCCCGGATCAGCTGCTGGAATTCCTGCCGCTTCTCCGTGTCAACAGCTGCCTTCTGATAAATTTTCGGATCAAATTCCCGCAATGTTCCCTTGGAAAAGCGCTTTGCCTGGTACATGGCAAAATCCGCATACTTCTTCATCGTCATAAAGTCTTTGCTGTTTTCCGGATACCAGGCGATGCCGCCGGAGATGCTCAGATGCAGTTCCCTGCCGCTTGGAAGCATCATGGTACTCTGATTCATCGCCTTCTCCAGCTCTCTGATCTTCTCCCGTATCTCCTCCTGACTGTCATATCCATAGAGCAGCACATTGAATTCATCACCGGAAATCCTGGAGCAAATGCTTTCCGATGGTGTATTCCACGCAAGACACTGGCCGGATCTCCGGATATACTGATCTCCACAGTCATGACCAAAGGTATCGTTGGTGTGCTTCAGATTATCCAGATCGATCATAAGCAGGGCTGCATGCTTCAGTTGAAACGGCTTCTCGAAAAGCTGCTCACACTCTCTCTGAAAGGCACGGCGGCTGTACAGCCCCGTCAGCGCATCATAATCCCGTTCATGCTCAATGCGCAGCCGCTCTCTGGTAACCGCCGTCACATCCTCCACCAGACCTACCTGCGTATGGTTCTCCTGTGTGGTCTCCATCCGCACATAACGGATGTTTCCATCCGGAAGAGCTACATGGTAGATCCAGTCTCCTGTATAACCTTTACTGGATGGACAATTGCTGCAAAAATCCCGCAGGATCTCCTGAAAGTGCTCTCTACTCAGATTTTCCTCTCTTTTCTCCGGCATACCGAGGATACTGAAAAAGTTCTTCGTCACATAGACCTTCGATGTATCGCTTCGGATCTCATATCCTCCCAGATCCACACTGGCCATCTCCATGATCCGCAGAAATTTTGTTGACGTATTGATCACATCCTGGCTCAGCTGAGTCACAGCTGTGGCAAAGTGATCCAGCTCCCGTATCCTGGTATTGGAAAACTCCGGCATGGCCGTTGGATCCTTCTGGGCCGCAGTCACCTCACCTGAAAGTCTTGCTATGGGAGCTGAGAGATAATGGCTGATTGCCAGACTGCTGATCAGCCCAAAGACCAGGATCAGCAGGAGTGCCATACACATAAGAAAAATCGTATGATTGGAAAAGGCAAAAAGATATTTATTCTCCACTGTTCCCACCAGTACCCACTTCTCATGAAAAAACGGGGCATTTCTGCTGTACAGAGTCAGGGGGCGGATTGCGGCATAGCTTTTTCCTGCCGGATCCTGCAGCCAGTACTCTCCCTCTTCCTCCGTAAGTATCAGATTGCTGCTGGAAAATTTCTGCACACTTCCCAGTGAAGAGGAACAGACCTCCTCACGAAAATCAATCGTCTCTCCGGAAAGCAGATCCTCCGTAGAAGCCAGATGATAGGATCCATATCCCTGATTTTCAAGCTCCTTGTTCGGAAGCAGGGACTGCATATAAGAAGTGAGCATTTCCACTCCCAGCACACCATAGACCGTACCATCCGAAAGGATCAGCGGTATGGTATAGGCAATAGCAGAACGGTCATCTCCCTTCAGCACATAAGCCTCTCTTGTCCATCTCCCGTATGCTTCTGCATCCAGTTTTTCCTGATCCTGAAAGGCAGCCTGAAAAACCGGATAAACAAAGCTTTCCTCCGCCAGGGCTTCCGGCGGAAAAGATGAAAACCAGCCTTTATCCGTAGAAATATCCATTTTTTTAACCAGCTGGATCGGTGAACGTTCCAGAAGAAGGTCGGAGTTCTCCCCGGAAGGCGTTGTCGATGGATCCAGGTCACGGATATAGACCCCCGGAAGGACACGGTCTTCCTCTCTCTGATCCAGATCCTCCGTATTGAGAACCAAAAAAATACCGGTCACCGATTTGCTCCTGAGCGTTTGGATAAGATCCCCGGTAACTGCCTCCAAAAGAGGCATGGCATTTTCTCCACTGTCATCCAGAAGCTTAAGATCGATCTTTCCTTTCTGTAAAAGCTCTTCCGTGGAATGATTGACCGTATCTGACAGTTCCTTCAGATCTTCGTTGTACAGCATGATGTTTTCCAGATATGCGCTTCTGTTTTCCACCTGTTTTTTCACGATATCCATAGCATTCTGATTCATCTGCGGTCTCATCCTGCTGAAGTAAAGAACAGCCAGGAGCATCAGAATTTCCAATCCGATAACAGCCAGCATTGCAGTCAGAATCACCTGGAAAACCGTTTTTTCCTTCTTCATTATCCCGGGGCTCCCTCCTTTCCCTGCTAAGATTTCATTCCCCTTCGAACGTCTGAAGTTTGGATAAGGTATCCTGATACCAGGCTTTAAAATACTCCTCTGTCAGAAAATCAGCCGCAGCGGTTTCCAGGTCTTCTCCGTTCTGCATCCGTTCTTCTACAACCGTCCGGTCTGCTGCCGCCAGATCACTCATGGTATGCTCCAGAACGTTTCTGGCATCATTACTGCCCTCAAATGCCTTCGGTGTATACATAGTACTTGTGTTCACTGTCTCAACTCCTACCGAAAGGATCTCTTCCATAGAAGCGTTGATACCTGTATTGCAGCTTTTGATTTTTTCCCTGTCGTTGGCCTCCTGCGTCACCGGAAGATAACCGGAACCGACAGAGAATGCGATGTTGTTCTCCGTCCTGGTAAACCATTTCAGGAATTCCACACTGGCTTTTTCTTCCTCTTCGCTGGCTTTTGTGACCACCATTCCGGCCCCCTGCTGTACCGCATACGCTTCACTGCCCTCAAATACAGGGGCTGGAAGAACCTTCAGCGTGATATCATGGCTTTTGGTATCACTTTCAACGACCTGCGCCGGAAAATACGTGGCACTGGCGGTAGAACCCACATAACCGATGATGTTTCCCGTCTTGATATCATCACTGCGGAAACGGCCGGAAGCATTAAAATATCCTTTTATGTAAGGAACATAATAAGAGTCCCATAGTTTCCGGGCGATTTCTTCCCCGAAATCCAACGTCATTCTGCCGTCTTTTACCTGAAAGATCTCACTTCCCAGCTCTTTCGCCCCGATCAGCATATAATTTGCCATGGCATCTCTTCCAAAGAAGGCTTTGCCATCCGACCAGTCATAATACTTCTTGGCAGTATCCAGAAGACCTTCCACGGTTTCCAGATCCTCGTAAGAAGCACCCGTTTCTCCGGCAAAGGCTTCCCAGTCCGTCTCATTCAGGAACAAAAGCTCTGTGGATTTCGCGACCGGAAAGATCTTGATGCTGCCATCACCGGAAAAGTCTCCCTCTTCAAGGTAACTCTTCACGTATGTTTCCTTCTCCTCCTCTGTCAGATAACCGGAGATGTCTGCGATTTTGCCCATCTGATCCATTGTATAGGCAGTGTCCGCATAAGCAGAGAAAATATTCGGCATCTCAGCGGCTCCTACTTTTCCTTCTGCGGAATTCAGCACATTTGTTTCCAGATCGTTCACACTTCCCTGACTGCTGCTCTCCACCTTGATCCCCAGCTTCTTGCCTTCTCCCTCGTTGAATTTATCTACCAGAGAGTTGAAGGCCTCCAAAAGGTCTCCATTATAATACGTCCATACAGTAACTGTAACCGGATTTTCAGATTTTATCCCGGAGCTGGTGCATCCGGTGCATGCCACAGCGATCGTCCCGGCACTCAACAGGCACAGCAGCTGCTTCTTGTTCCACATAATAAGCTCCCTTCTTTTAAAGCCATACGGATGTTCAGCAAAAAACCCGCAGGCGTCAATTCAATGTATCTTATCATAAAATCCTATCCTCTGCAAGAAAATCGCCCTTTTGTACATACTTTTGTGCGTTGATATGAAAAACTTTTTTCTTCTTGTATAAGCTTCCAAAGATGCGGGCAGAATAGAAAAAGCAGCGGTACCCAACCGTTTCAGGATACCCTGCAAAAAGAAGCTTCTGCAAGGAGGAAACAGAAATGGCAAAGAATACAAAAAGCAAAACCGGTACAGAAAGCAATTACAGCAATGCCTACGAAAGCGATGATACAAGACACGCTTACGAGGAAGAAAACAAAGGCAGAAACGGCTACAAACAGGACGGAAATACAAGAGACTGCCACAAAAACAAGGCGGAAACTACCAGAACAACGGATCAGAAATACTAAAGGATAAAAGAACCCCGGCGTGATCACAGGAGACTCGCGCCGGGATTTTTTCCTCTTATCCTTTCTCCCACTGGAAAAATATTTTCTCTCTGAACACTTCCCGGAAAGTATGCTATAATGACCCAGGAAAAGGAGAACAGAAAAATGGCAAAATTATATTTTCGGTACGGGGCTATGGGAAGCTCCAAGACAGCAAATGCCCTGATGGTCGCATACAATTATAAGGAACGCGGAAAACGGGTGCTGTTGGCAAAACCAAAACTGGATACCAGAGAAATGGGGGTTCTGCACAGCCGGATCGGTCTGGAGCAGCCCTGTATCTATGTGGAAGAGCTTGTAGAAATGCCTCTGGAGAAATTAAATTCTTATGACTGTGTGATCGTGGATGAAGCACAGTTCTGTAAAAAAGAAGATGTGGAATTCTTTACATACCTCGTAGACAAGCTGGATATTCCCGTTATCTGCTACGGTCTCAGAACGGATTTCCAGATGAACCTTTTTGAGGGAAGCATGTGGCTTCTGGCCTGGGCAGACAAGATTGAAGAACTGAAAACCGTCTGCTGGTGCGGCAGCGGTGCCAGATGCAACGCCAGGATTGACAGCAGCGGAAATATGGTATCCTCCGGAGAACAGGTGGAACTGGGAGCAAACGAACGCTATATTTCTCTCTGCCGAAAACATTTTATCGAACGAAAAACCGGTCCGGATGAAACAAAAAGAGAACAGCTGACATAAGCTTCAGCTGTTCTCTCTGTTTTTTTGTGTGATCTGTCTCAGCGCTCATCCATAGGAACATAGTCCCGTACTTTCATGATGCTCTTGTAAGCCGGACGGATGATCTTATCCATATTGATGAGTTCTTCAATACGGTGGGCACTCCAGCCCACGATCCTGGCCATGGCAAACATGGGGGTATAAAGCTCCAGCGGAATATCCAGCATGCTGTAAACGAAACCACTGTAGAAGTCCACGTTGGCACTGACGCCTTTATAGATTTTCCGTTTTTCACCAATGATCTGGGGTGCCAGACGCTCCACAGCAGAATAGAGCTGATAATCCTCTTCTCTGCCCTTTTCATGGGCAAGTTTTTCTACAAAGGTCTTGAAGATCTGCGCTCTCGGGTCAGAAAGGGAATAGACTGCATGACCCATGCCATAGATCAGACCGCTGCGGTCAAACCCTTCCTTGTCCACGATCTTTTCCAGATAAGCACGGATCTCGCCTTCATCCTTCGGATCTCCCACATGTTCCCGGATATCGTTCATCATGCGCACCACTTTAATGTTGGCACCGCCGTGTTTCGGACCCTTCAGGGAAGAAAGCGCTGCCGCAATGACGGAATACGTATCAGAACCGGAGGAGGTTACCACACGGGTAGTAAAGGTGGAGTTGTTTCCGCCTCCGTGCTCCATATGAAGGATCAATGCCGTATCAAGAACCCTGGCTTCCAGATCTGTATATTTCTGGTCCGGTCTGAGCATGTAAAGAATGTTTTCCGCCGTAGAACGGTTGGGATCCGGACGATGGATATACATACTGCCATCCAGATCATAATGGTTATACGCATGATACCCGTAAACAGCCAGCATCGGGAATACACTGATGAGATTCATCGACTGGCGGAGAACATTTTCCACAGAATTATCAGAAACCTGATCATCGTAGGAGGCCAGCGTCAGCACACTTTTCGTCATGGAATTCATGATATCCTGGCCGGGTGCCTTCATAATAACATCTCTGGTAAAATTCTGAGGGAGTCTTCTGTGTTCATTGAGTTCCTGGCAGAAGAGGTCCAGCTCTTTCTTATCCGGAAGCTCACCCATAAGAAGAAGGTATGCTACTTCCTCAAAGCCGCGCTCTCCGATGCCGTTTACCAGATCATTGATCTCATAACCGCGGAACCAAAGCTTACCGTCACAGGGAACGGATTTTCCATCCACCGTTTTACTTGATTCGATCATGGAAATATTGGTAAGTCCTGTAAGAACGCCTTTTCCGTTAAAATCACGAAGTCCTCTTTTTACTCCGAATTCATCAAAAAGATTCCGGTCGATCTTGTCCTTACTCATACAGCAGGCGGCTTTCTCTCTAAAATATGCATCACTCATCTGTTTTTCCTCCTTCTTTCTGATCATTCATAAGTTCCAATTCATCCCTCAGCACACTTTCCAGCTCCAGCATCAGCTTATCCAGTTCCCTGGCTTTTTCCCTGCCGAAGCGTTCGATGACATGCTCATAAAAGCGAAGGGTAATGTCCTGTTGCTCTTCCAGCTTTTTCTTGCCGTAATCGGTCAGCACCACGTAGGAAGCTCCCGCCTGTTCATCACTCTCCCAGCGGATATAGCCTGCTTCTTCCAGTCTGTGAAAAACAGGTGAAAGTCTGCCGGCCGGAACATTCAGCCATTGGGAAATATCCCTGACGTAAAGCCGGTTTTCCGTTCCTTCCATTACAGAACGGTCTTTCAGAACAGAAAGGATCGTAAATTCAAGACTGCCCATGACCCGGTTCAGATGCTCCAGCGGGATGTTCTGAAAAGAACTGTTCCGTACGGCCATCTTTCTGGCCATCCAGTGGATGTTTCCGGATTCCGGCAGAAGAGCGTATTCTTTCCTTTCCGCCGGAACGGCTTCTACAGAGATCTGAATATCCTCATCCTTCACTTCGGTGCTGCCGCTTACCAGAAGTGTGCACTCTCTGGCATCTCGTCCCTGACAGAAAACGATGTAGCTTTCGGTTACCGGGATTCCGAATTCCGGATCCACACCATAGAAAATACCATTCTCTTCCTGTACCTCTACCCAGGAATGAAGCTGTGTTTTCCCCGGAAGGATTCCCGTCACATAGCGTGCGGTCATCCCGTCCATACGGCAGAGAGCCAGCATGATCTGAGCAAAATCTCTGGTGCTTCCATATCCACGGCCGGCAGCCTGATCCGCTGTCAGCAGACCTTCTTTCTCTGTTTCCTCTCTTTTTTTCAGCTTTCGTTTCACGAAACCTGCGATCCAGAGAGCCCGGTCCCTGATTTCCCCTTCCGGAAGGTTCAGTTCACCGTACCACTCCCCCAGATTCTGCCCTACTTCCGTATAAGGAGAGGCGATCCGGTAAAGCATCTCCCGTGATTCCGGTTTTCGGTTATATTTCTGGATCTGAACCGTTCCTTCTGCTTCATAAGTGATTTCCGAATGTGCTTTTGCCATATATCCGAGTATGTACTGGTTTTTGGAATCATCTATACGTTTCTTCACCATGCAGTCACGGGGCTGGGTCGCTTCCTTCAGTTCTGCGATTTTCTGTGTTTCATCGATTCTCGGCAGACATTTCATCTGAAAATACTCATCTGCCACCGGTTTTTCATACAAAACCTTTACACTCAGTTTATATGCGATCCATTCCATTTTCTCTGCCACCGTTCCTTTCCGTCCTGTCTTTACACCATCTGCCTCTTCCTTTTGCTGAAGTCCTAAACTATTACTGATTTTAACTTATTATACTCATAAAATGACTTCTTGCAATAGAAGTTATGGTATTTTTAGAAATTACCCAGATATTTCATTTTTTGTAACTACTGTTTGAAGCAAAGCGGACATTTGCAGTCTATTTTCATGTCTGCGTTCAAAAAAGGCTGCTGCCAAGGATTTTCCTTCGGCAGCAGCCTCTCATTTTTACTCTTCTGTTGTCTCTTCTGTTTCAGAAGCTTCTTCTTCAGGAGCTTCCTCTGCAAAGTCATCTGCTTCAGAAGCTTCTGCCTCGTCTACAGTCTCCTCTGCTTCATCCTGGATATCATCTTCATAGAAATCGTCATCGTCCAGCAGCAGATCATCATCGTCGTCATATTCTTCCACTTCGGTGTTGATCTTAATGTTGCGGTAACGCTTCATACCGGTACCAGCCGGGATCAGTTTACCGATGATAACGTTCTCTTTCAGACCGATCAGCGGATCGATCTTACCCTTGATGGCAGCCTCGGTCAGAACCTTGGTGGTCTCCTGGAAGGAAGCCGCAGACATGAAGGAATTGGTAGCCAGAGATGCCTTGGTGATACCAAGCATAACCTGTTTTCCTTCTGCCGGTTCTTTACCCTCTTTGACCATTGCCTCATTGACATCCTCAAACTCCAGAGAATCTACCAGGGTTCCCGGAAGGAACTCGGTATCTCCGTTGTTCTCAATACGGATCTTCTTCAGCATCTGGCGAACCAGAACTTCGATATGTTTATCACTGATTTCTACACCCTGCAGACGGTATACACGCTGTACCTCACGGAGCATGTAATCCTGAACTGCACGGACACCCTTGATTCTCAGGATATCATGGGGGTTTACACTACCTTCTGTCAGCTCGTCACCGGCCTCCAGAACAGCACCGTCCATGATCTTGATACGGGAGCCGTAGGGGATCAGATAGGTCTTGGAATCACCGTCTTCCTGATTGGTGACGATGATCTCACGTTTTTTCTTGGTATCTTTAATGGTTGCCACACCGGCGATCTCCGTGATGATAGCAAGTCCTTTCGGTTTTCTTGCCTCAAAAAGCTCCTCGACACGGGGAAGACCCTGTGTGATATCTCCACCTGCCACACCACCGGTATGGAAGGTACGCATGGTCAGCTGGGTACCCGGCTCACCGATGGACTGTGCGGCGATGATTCCGACAGCCTCACCAACCTGTACCGGCTCACCGGTAGCCATGTTGGAACCGTAACATTTTGCACAGATACCGATATGGGAACGACAGGTCAGGATGGTACGGATCTTCACCTGCTCCAGGGGATTTCCGTTCGCATCTACACCTTCCTGCATGATCCTTGCAGCTCTCTTCGGAGTGATCATGTGGTTGGCTTTTACCAGAACCTCACCGTCTTTATTACAGATGGTCTCGCAGGAGAAACGTCCTGTGATACGCTCCTGCAGGCTCTCGATCTCTTCTTTTCCATCGGTGAAGGCTTTTACATACATGCCGGGGATCTCATCACGATCTACGGCACAATCCAGCTCACGGATGATCAGATCCTGAGATACGTCAACCATTCGTCTGGTCAGGTAACCGGAGTCTGCGGTACGAAGTGCTGTATCGGACAGACCTTTACGTGCTCCATGCGCAGACATGAAGTATTCCAGTACGTCAAGACCTTCACGGAAGTTTGATTTGATAGGCAGCTCGATGGTATGACCGGTTGTATCAGCCATCAGGCCTCGCATACCTGCCAGCTGTTTGATCTGCTTATCGGAACCACGCGCTCCGGAGTCAGCCATCATGAAGATGTTGTTGTATTTATCAAGTCCGCTCAGCAGAGCCTTGGTCAGCTTGTCATCGGTATTCTTCCAGGTCTCAACAACCTCTTTGTAACGCTCCTCCTCGGTGATCAGACCACGTTTGAAGTTACGGGTGATCCGGTCCACAGTATCCTGTGCTTCTTTGATCATCTGCGGTTTCTGAGGCGGCACGGTCATATCGGAAATGGATACAGTCATGGCTGCTCTTGTGGAATATTTGTAACCCATGGCCTTGATGTTATCCAGAACCTCAGCGGTCTTGGTTGCTCCGTGGGTGTTGATGACTTTCTCAAGGATCTGTTTCAGCTGTTTCTTACCTACGTGGAAGTCAACCTCAAGCTTCATGGCATTTTCCGGAATGGAACGGTCTACAAAGCCCAGATCCTGCGGCAGGATCTCATTGAAGATGAAACGTCCGAGAGTAGACTCAACCGTTCCCTGCTGAATGCTTCCGTCAGCCATCTTCTTCTGCATACGGACTTTGATCCTTGTCTGGAAGGTCAGGATCTTGTTCTCATATGCCAGAATTGCCTCATTGATGTTCTTGAAGTATTTGCCTTCACCGATGGAACCCGGTCTCTCCTGTGTCAGATAGTAGATACCAAGGACCATATCCTGAGAAGGAACGGCTACAGGACCACCATCAGACGGTTTCAGCAGGTTGTTCGGAGAAAGCAGCATGAAACGGCACTCTGCCTGTGCTTCTACAGAAAGGGGCAGATGGACAGCCATCTGGTCTCCGTCGAAGTCAGCGTTGAATGCGGTACATACAAGCGGATGCAGTTTGATCGCACGACCCTCTACCAGGATCGGCTCAAATGCCTGAATACCAAGTCTGTGCAGTGTAGGTGCACGGTTCAGCATAACCGGATGCTCTTTAATGACGTCCTCAAGGACATCCCATACCTCCGGCTGAAGACGTTCTACCATCTTCTTGGCATTTTTGATGTTGTGAGAGGTGCCGTTGGCAACCAGCTCTTTCATTACAAACGGTTTAAACAGCTCAATCGCCATCTCTTTGGGCAGACCACACTGATAGATCTTCAGTTCCGGTCCTACAACGATAACGGAACGTCCGGAATAATCTACACGTTTACCCAGCAGGTTCTGACGGAAACGTCCGGATTTACCCTTCAGCATGTCGGAAAGAGATTTCAGCGCACGGTTACCAGGTCCTGTTACCGGACGGCCGCGGCGGCCATTATCGATCAGCGCATCTACAGCTTCCTGAAGCATACGCTTCTCATTGCGGACAATGATGTCCGGTGCATGAAGCTCGATGAGGCGTTTCAGACGGTTGTTTCTGTTGATGATTCTGCGGTACAGATCGTTCAGGTCGGAGGTAGCAAAACGGCCTCCGTCCAGCTGTACCATGGGTCGAAGATCAGGCGGGATCACGGGGATCACGGTCATGACCATCCATTCCGGTTTGTTTCCGGATTCACGGAAAGCCTCCACAACCTCCAGACGTTTGATGATCCTTGCTCTCTTCTGACCGGTGGACTCCTTCAGACCCTTTTTCAGTTCTTCGGATTCCTTCTCCATGTCAATGGCTTCCAGAAGCTCCTTGACAGCCTCTGCACCCATTCCTACACGGAAACGGTCTCCCCATTTATCATAAGCTTCCTGGTATTCTCTCTCTGTGAGTACCTGCTTGTATGCCAGGTCGGTCTCACCTTTGTCCAGAACGATATAGTTTGCAAAATACAGAACCTTCTCCAGTGTTCTCGGAGAAAGATCCAGCATCAGGCCCATACGGCTCGGAATGCCTTTGAAATACCAGATATGGGAAACCGGAGCAGCCAGTTCGATATGGCCCATCCGCTCACGGCGCACGCTTGCCTTGGTAACCTCAACACCACAGCGGTCGCAGACTACGCCTTTATAACGGATCTTCTTGTATTTTCCACAGTGACACTCCCAGTCTTTGCTGGGTCCGAAGATACGCTCACAGAACAGACCGTCACGCTCAGGCTTCAAGGTTCTGTAGTTGATGGTTTCCGGCTTGAGCACCTCCCCGTGAGACCACTCTCTGATCTTTTCCGGGGATGCCAGGCCGATTTTGATTGCGTCAAATGTAATCGGCTGATAACCGTCATTTTTAACTGATTCAGGCATGTATGGTTCTCCCTTCTCTATACTACCTTATTCAAGATACCGGGGGCAGAAGTTCAAAAGCCGTCCGTGCCCGCACGATAAGACTTTTGAACTTGGAACCCCAGGCATACTTCCTTTTTCTTACTCTTCGTCACCAGACTCCATGGACTCATCCAGATCTACATATCCGTCAGAATCGTCACTGTCATCAGATTCCTCCACGTCTACCAGATCTCCGTCAGAAAATTCCTGTTTGGTATAACCGTCAAACTTTTCTTCTCCACGGTTGTAGTCATGATCTCCCTCGATCACGGAACGAAGGTCTGTATCACCATAATCGATGTTTTCCATGATCTCAACTTCTGTATGATCCTCACGGAGCACTCTGACATCCAGTCCCAGAGACTGCAGCTCTTTCAGCAGAACCTTAAAGGACTCAGGGATACCAGGAGCCGGGATGTTCTCTCCCTTGATGATAGCTTCGTAAGTCTTCACACGTCCGATCACATCATCGGATTTCACAGTCAGGATCTCCTGCAGGGTGTAGGATGCACCATATGCCTCAAGAGCCCAAACCTCCATCTCTCCGAAACGCTGTCCTCCGAACTGAGCCTTACCACCCAGAGGCTGCTGGGTAACCAGGGAGTACGGGCCGGTGGAACGTGCGTGGATCTTATCATCTACCAGATGATGCAGCTTCAGGTAATGCATGTGTCCGATGGTTACCGGGCTGTCGAAATACTCTCCGGTACGTCCGTCACGAAGTCTTACCTTACCATCTCTGGAAAGCGGAACACCCTTCCAGAGCTCCCGGTGATCTCTGTTCTCATAGAGATAATCCATAACCTCCGGAAGCAGCTCTTCCTCGTGTTTCTCTTTGAATTCTTCCCAGGACAGGTTTACGTAATCGTTGGCCAGATCCAGGGTATCCATGATATCTACCTCGTTTGCGCCATCGAATACCGGTGTGGCGATATTGAAGCCCAGAGCTTTTGCAGCAAGGCTTAAATGGATCTCCAGCACCTGTCCGATATTCATTCGTGACGGCACACCAAGGGGGTTTAGAACGATATCCAGCGGACGTCCGTTAGGCAGGAAAGGCATATCTTCCACAGGGAGTACACGGGAAACCACACCCTTGTTACCATGACGGCCTGCCATTTTGTCGCCGACGGAAATCTTACGTTTCTGTGCAATATAAATTCTTACGGACTGGTTCACTCCCGGAGGAAGCTCATCGCCGTTCTCTCTGGTGAATACTTTGGCATCCACAACGATACCGTATGCACCATGCGGAACCTTCAGAGAGGTATCACGTACCTCACGGGCCTTCTCACCGAAGATTGCTCTTAAGAGACGCTCCTCTGCACTCAGCTCGGTTTCTCCTTTCGGAGTTACTTTACCAACCAGGATATCACCGGCACGGACCTCTGCACCGATACGGATGATTCCACGCTCATCCAGATCCTTCAGAGCTTCATCACCGACACCCGGAACATCACGGGTGATCTCTTCCGGTCCGAGCTTGGTGTCACGGGCCTCTGCCTCATATTCATCAATATGAACGGATGTATAAACATCGTTCATAACAAGTCTTTCACTTAAAAGAACAGCATCCTCGTAGTTGTAACCTTCCCAGGTCATGAAACCGATCAGCGGGTTCTTACCAAGAGCAAGCTCTCCGTTGTTCGTGGAAGGACCATCTGCGATCACCTGTCCTTTTCTGACCTTCTCGCCTTTGAATACGATCGGTCTCTGGTTGTAGCAGTTGCTCTGGTTGCTTCGTGAGAACTTTGTCAGATGATAGGTATCTTTGTTTCCGTCTTCTCTCTTGACAATGATCTCTTTGGAAGTAGAACGCTCTACCACACCGTCATTCTTTGCAACGACGCAGACACCGGAGTCAACTGCTGCCTTTACTTCCATACCGGTACCTACTACAGGTGCCTCGGTAGTCAGAAGCGGCACTGCCTGACGCTGCATGTTGGATCCCATCAGCGCACGGTTCGCGTCATCGTTCTCCAGGAACGGGATCAGAGCCGTTGCCACAGAGAACACCATTTTCGGGGAAACGTCCATGTAGTCAAACATCTTACGCTCGTATTCCTGCGTCTCCTCACGGTAACGACCGGATACGTTCTTCTGGATGAAATGACCTTCCTCATCCAGCGGCGTATTTGCCTGTGCCACATGATAGTTATCTTCCTCATCAGCAGTCATGTATACAACATCCTCGGTAACGCGGGGATTGTTCGGATCTGTTTTGTCGATCTTACGGTAAGGAGCCTCTACGAAACCATACTGGTTGATTCTTGCATAACATGCAAGAGAGTTGATCAGACCGATGTTCGGTCCCTCAGGGGTCTCGATGGGGCACATTCTTCCGTAATGGGAATAGTGTACGTCTCGAACCTCGAATCCGGCTCTGTCTCGGGACAGACCACCAGGACCAAGTGCGGAAAGACGTCTCTTATGTGTCAGCTCACCAAGCGGGTTGTTCTGGTCCATGAACTGAGACAGCTGTGAAGATCCGAAGAACTCTTTGACAGCTGCGGTAACCGGCTTGATGTTGATCAGGGACTGCGGAGAAATGTTGTCCTGATCCTGCGTGGTCATACGCTCACGAACCACTCTCTCCAGTCTGGAAAGACCGATGCGGTACTGGTTCTGAAGCAGCTCACCTACGGAACGGATACGACGGTTGCCCAGATGGTCGATATCGTCGTCATTTCCGATGCCATATTCCAGATGCATGTTGTAGTTGATGGAAGCAATGATATCCTCTTTCGTGATATGCTTCGGGATCAGCTCATGGATGCTGTCATGGATTGCTTCTTTAATAGAATCCAGATCGTCATTTTCTTCCAGAATTTTTTCAAGAACAGGGTAATATACTGATTCTGTAACCCCAAGCTCTTCCGGATCCACATCCACAAAGCTTCTAAGGTCAACCATCAGGTTGGAAATCACCTTGATATTACGCTCTTCTCCCTCGATCCAGAGATAAGGAACGGCTGCATTCTGGATCTTGTCAGCCAGATCACGGTCTACCTCACAGCCAGCCTCTGCCAGGATCTCTCCGGTAGTGGTGTCGATGACATCCTCTGCCAGCTTATGTCCGCAGATACGGTTGCGGAGATGAAGTTTTTTATTAAATTTATAACGTCCAACCTTTGCCAGATCATATCTTCTGGGGTCGAAGAACATGCTGGTGATCAGACTTTCTGCACTCTCTACTGCCAGCGGCTCGCCGGGACGGATCTTCTTATACAGTTCCAGAAGACCTTCCTGGTAGTTGGTGGCCGTATCCTTTGTCAGGCTGGCCAGGATCTTGGGTTCCTCACCGAAGAGCTCAATGATCTCCGGATTGGTGCCAAAACCGAGAGCACGGATCAAAACAGTGATGGGAACTTTTCTTGTACGGTCTACACGTACATAGAAAATGTCATTGGAGTCTGTCTCATATTCCAGCCATGCACCACGGTTCGGAATAACTGTACAGGAATACAGCTCTTTTCCTAATTTATCGTGTGCAATTCCGTAATAGATACCCGGTGAACGAACCAGCTGGCTGACGATTACACGCTCAGCGCCGTTGATCACAAAGGTACCCGTGTCAGTCATAATGGGAAGATCACCCATAAAAATTTCATGTTCGCTTACTTCGCCGTTTTCTCTGTTATGAAGACGTACACGGACTTTCAGCGGAGCTGCATATGTGGCATCCCGCTCCTTGCACTCTTCAATAGAGTATTTCACATCATCTTCGCACAAAGTAAAGTCCACAAATTCCAGGCTGAGCTTTCCACTATAGTCCTCGATCGGAGAGATGTCATCAAAAACTTCCTTCATTCCTTCATCAAGAAACCACTTGTAGGAATCCTTCTGAACCTCAATGAGGTTCGGCATTTCAAGTACCTCTTTCTGTCTGGAATAACTCATACGGAAGCTTTTGTCACTCTTCACTGGACGTATTCTGTTTTTCTCCATTGACGTTTCACCCCTGTTCTTTCTATCTATAAAATATCAAATTGAATCTCCCATTTTTGGGCATACTTATCCCGTCTGGGTATACTCCTACACAATAGTGCATTGTTTACTGTATCACAAAAAAAAATCAATGTCAAGTTCTTTTTTCTTCTGATCAGTTACCGTTATTTACAAAGCTCTCCTACCACCTGATTGATGACTTTTCCATCTGCCTTGCCTTTCAGTTCTCCCATAACGGCTTTCATGATCGCCCCTTTGTTTTTGGTGGCAACAACGTCAGCAAATTTTTCCTCGATGACCTTTTTCACCTCTTCCGGAGAAAGCTGCTGGGGAGCGTACTTGCTGATCACGTCATAGCGGAACTGATATTCCGCTTTCAGGTCTTCCCTTGCTGCCGGACAGGTATCGATCTGCTCTTTCACCGTTTTCAGTTCCTTTAAGATCACCTGATCGACCATGCTCTCCGGAATGTCATCCCGGCAGCCTGCATCAATACCGGCTTTCTTTGCTGCAGAAACGAGGGAAGAGATTGCTTCTTTTCTCTCTTTATCCTTTGCCTTCATCGCTGCTACCATATCTTTTCTCAATTCTTCGATCGTCATTGTCTTTTCCTCCTGTCATGATGATTTGCTCTGAATCAAAGCAAAAAGCGGCCATGGATCGCTCCATAGCCGCCTGAACTTTTAGCTTTTGAAAAATTATTTCAGGGTAACCTTTGCTCCCTCAGCCTCAAGTTTGGTCTTCATCTCCTCAGCCTCTGCTTTGGAAACGCCCTCTTTTACTACCTTCGGAGCGCCGTCAACTACCTCTTTAGCCTCTTTCAGACCAAGACCAGTAGCCTCACGAACTACTTTGATAACTTTAACTTTGTTCGGGCCAACCTCGGTCAGCTCAACGTCGAACTCAGTTTTCTCCTCAGCCTCAGCTGCGCCAGCGCCAGCTGCTGCTACAACAACACCTGCTGCTGCAGATACGCCGAACTCTTCCTCACAAGCTTTTACCAGGTCGTTCAGCTCAAGTACAGATAACTCTTTAATCGCATCGATAAATTCTGCGGTAGTTAATTTTGCCATTTTATTTTCCTCCTATAAATATGGTATTTTATACGGTCTGACGATCAGACAATCCCATTTACTTGCAGATAATTAAGCCTCTGCAGAAGCTTCGCCGTCTTTCTCAGCGATCTGTTTAATAACACGAGCAAAGTTTGCAATCGGAGACTGCATACTTCCAAGAAGTCTTCCAAGAAGTACCTCTCTTGCCGGGATATCAGCCAGAGCTTTGATACCAGCCTCATCGTAGTACTTATCCTCTACGACACCAGCTACCAGTTTAACAGCTTTTACATCTTTTGCATATTTTGCAAGGATTCTTGCCGGAGCAGTTGCGTCATCTTTGGAGATTGCAAGTGCGTTCGGTCCATCCAGATGTTTGCAGAGCTCTTCACAAGCAGTTCCTTTGAATGCAAAGTTCATCATTGTGTTTTTGTAAACCTTGTACTCAACGCCAGCTTCTCTCATCTCTTTACGAAGAGCGGTATCCTGCTCAACGGTGATTCCGCTGTAAGTAGCAAGCACAACAGACTGCGCGCCCTGGATCTTGCTGCTGATCTCTTCAACAACCGGTTTCTTCAGTTCTACTTTTGCCATGATTGGTGCACCTCCTTATAGATTTTGTGCAGTCCGAAAACTGCATGATCCTGACCTCTCGGTCGGGTGTACCGCCGTAAAAAAACCTCCCTGATACCAGAGAGGATTAAAGTCAATCATACAATCAACTCTCCTCGGCAGGCGTTTTCATCCTTATGCCTTGCGGCACCTGCTGTCTTCGGCAGTTTTCTATTGCATTATAGTACACGGTGCCGGGTATGTCAAGCACTTTTTTGAAATTGTTCAGAGTCATGCAGATTTTTTGAGAAAGCGTGAGGCATGCTTGCATGAATGAACGTTTTCTCAAGAAAATCTATTTGGCGGATACGCCACACCGACGAAATGCGCAGCATTTTGGAGGTGACTCTGAACAAAAAAAAGAACCGCTTTCCAGTAAACTGGAAAACGGTTCATATTTCGCTGAATCTTATGCAAATTTAGCGGTATTCAGTTTTACGCCCGGTCCCATGGTCGGAGCGATGGTAACACTCTTCAGGTACTGACCTTTCAGGGTGCTGGGACGAGCTTTGATAACTGCATCCATAAGCGTCTGGAAGTTGTCGCGTAACTGCTCTTCGGTAAAGGAAGCTTTTCCGATGGGCACATGAATGATATTGGTCTTGTCAAGTCTGTACTCGATCTTACCGGCTTTGATGTCCTGAACGGCTTTGGTTACGTCCATGGTTACGGTACCGGCTTTCGGGTTCGGCATTAAGCCTTTGGGTCCGAGAACACGACCGAGACGTCCAACAACACCCATCATATCCGGAGTAGCTACTACTACGTCGAAATCCAGCCAGCCTTCGTTCTGGATCTTCGGAACCAGCTCCTCAGCGCCTACAAACTCAGCGCCTGCAGCTTTTGCTTCCTCAGCTTTGGCATTCTTTGCGAATACCAGGACACGAACGGTTTTACCGGTTCCGTGCGGCAGTACAACTGCACCACGGATCTGCTGGTCAGCGTGACGTCCGTCACATCCGGTTCTGATGTGAGCCTCGATGGTCTCGTCAAATTTTGCAACTGCTACTTTTTTCACTAAAGCAACTGCTTCGTCGGTATCGTAAAGGGTTGCGCGGTCGACCGCTTTAGCAGCCTCTACGTATTTCTTTCCTCTGTTCATACTAAATTACCTCCTGGTGGTGTTTGCGGGAATATCCCTCCCACGTATCGTTATTGTCTACAATCGATTTTCTCTGCTGCCCGCCTTTCGGTGGCAGCATCGCAAACTAAGATCAGTCCTCTACAGTGATACCCATGCTGCGTGCGGTACCAGCGATCATGCTCATAGCACTCTCGATGTTAGCAGCATTCAGGTCCGGCATCTTCATCTCAGCGATCTCACGGATCTTATCTTTAGAGATGGTAGCAACTTTGGTCTTGTTAGGAACTCCGGAACCGGATTTCAGGTTGCAGGCTTTCTTCAGCAGAACTGCTGCAGGCGGGGTCTTGGTGATGAAGCTGAAGCTTCTGTCCGCATATACAGTGATGACAACAGGGATGATCAGATCTCCCTTGTCAGCGGTTCTTGCATTGAACTCTTTTGTAAACTGAACGATATTTACACCATGCTGACCCAGCGCAGGACCTACTGGCGGAGCCGGGGTAGCCTTTCCAGCCGGGATCTGTAATTTAATATAACCTGTTACTTTTTTTGCCATTTTAGGCACCTCCTATGTGGTATTGTCGGGGGTTTCCCTCCCACTTCACGAAAGTGCGAATCACTTTCGGAATTTACCTGTTACAACTTTTTCACGTCGGTGAACGCAATCTCCACCGGCGTATCACGACCAAACAATTCTACATTGATGGTAACCATCTGTTTGCTGTGGTTCATACTCTGGATGATGCCGACAGTATCTTTCCAGACACCACCGGTAATTGTGACGGAATCGCCTTCCTGGAAGTCCACTTCCAGTTCCCCAGGCTGAATGCCCAGTGGCTGCATTTCCTCTTCGGTCAGCGGAACCGGCTTTGATCCAGGACCAACGAATCCGGTAACACCGCGGGTATTTCTAACCACATACCATGTGTCATCGTTCATAACCATGTTAAGAAGCACATAGCCCGGAAACAGTTTTCTCTGAACCTGTTTTTTCACTCCGTTGCGTACTTCCACAACATCCTCCATGGGTACACGAACCTCCAGAATCTGATCTTCCAGATGACGGTTCTCGATGGTTTTTTCAATGTTGGCCTTTACCTTGTTTTCATACCCTGAATAAGTATGAACTACATACCAGTTTGCTTCTGCCATATCTTCACCCTTGTCCTTATTATTTCACTAAGAAATCAATACCGTATTGTACCACAAAATCAACGACGGCGATCAATACACCAAGTAAGATAGAAACAACTGCGACAGCAACAGTCTCTTTACCGAGCTCTGTTTTGTCCGGCCAAATGATTTTTCGAAACTCAGATTTCAGACCATCAAACCAGCTCTTTTTCGGAGCTTTGGTCTTCGTCTTCTCAGCCTTAGCAGAATCTCCCATATCATTCACTCCCTTGCGTAGTCCCTATCGGAAATTACTTGGTTTCTTTGTGTAAAGTGTGAGTCTTGCAGAATCTGCAGTACTTCTTCGTTTCCATACGTTCGGGATGAGCTTTCTTATCCTTCATCGTATTGTAGTTTCTCTGTTTACACTCAGTGCATGCCAATGTGATCTTTACGCGCACAACCTCCACCTCGCCTTCTTAAATTTCATTTGCTGTTCGATGTTTTTTAGGCATAAAAAAAAGACCTACTTCCATTCGCTCGTCTATCTTATCACAGACAATACGGAGAAGTCAAGTCTTTTCTTTATTTTTTAGCAGGCTGTTTATTTACCCAGGAAATTTTCCGCCACTTCTTTGCCAAAGGGGGTTCCTGCAAGGCCTCCGATCCCTGTTTCCTTCAGGCTGCTATTCATCTGGTCACCCACTTCTTTCATGGCATCGATGACCTGATCCGGCGGAATCCGGCTCTCAATACCGGCCAGAGCCATGTCCGCAGAGGACAGGGCATTCATGGCTCCCACCACATTACGCTTCACACAGGGAACCTCCACAAGACCGGCTACCGGATCGCAGACCAGACCAAGAAGGTTTTTGATCGCCATGGCTGCTGCATGAACGATCGCTTTTCCACTGCCTCCGTGAAGTGCCACAAGAGCGCCTGCCGCCATGGCACTGGCCGTACCGATCTCTGCCTGACAGCCGCCGCTGGCTCCTGCAATATAGGCTCTGGCCGCGATCACCTGGCCGATTCCTGCCGCCGTATAAAGAGCATCCAGAACCTTCTCCTCTTCCGGCTCATATTTTTTCACATATGGAACAAGAACAGCCGGCATCACACCACAGGCTCCTGCTGTAGGAGCCGCCACGATCCGTTTCATACAGGCGTTGCACTCGCCCATTTTGAGTGCCTCAACGATCACCTGACCTGCAAAGGCTCCGCTTAAGGGTTCCTTCTCCGCCAGATATTTTTCCATAATACCGCCCTGACCGCCTACAAGCCCGCTCCGTGACCTTTCGTTTTCTTCATAACTTTCAGCCGCCTCCCACATGGCCTTCCAGAGACTGGCCATCTGTTTGCGGGAATCTTCCCTGGTAACCACCCTCTCATTGAGGTCATCGGCAAGAACTGCCTCCCAGAACGGGATTTTTTCCTTTTCGCAGGTATCCAGGATCTCCTGCAGTGATGTAAAAGCCATGTTTATTTTCCCCCTGTACTGATATATGTCACCTTCACGATCCCCTTCAGGTTCTGAAGGATGTTGAGCACACTCTCATCGATCTCCTGATCCAGTTCCACAACCATAACTGCCCGTCCGCCTCTCCGGTCACGGTAAACAGACATCGTTGCAATATTGATGGAAAGCATGGAGAGCATTGTCGTCACTTCTGCCACACGTCCGGGCAGATCCACATGATTGACCACAATGGTCGGCATTTCACAGGTACAGTTGAGTTCGATCCCGTCCAGTTCATTGATCATGATCCGGCCGCCTCCCAGAGAACAGGCCTGGACTTTCCGTTCCCGTCCATTCTTTCCTTTCACGTAGAGTACCACAGAATTGGGATGGGCTCCCTTCAGATCCGCAGTCCCGAAAGTAAACTCCAGGCCTTCTTTTTCCGCAATGGAAAAACTGTCCGGGATCCGCATATCATCCGGTTCCATGCCGAGAAGTCCGGCAATGATGGCTTTATCTGTTCCATGGCCTTTTCCCGTAGCCGCAAAAGAACCATACATACGAATGTCAGCCTCCACAGGCTCCGCTCCGAGAAGCTTTCTCGTCATCAGCCCGATCCTTGCAGCTCCCGCCGTATGAGAACTGGACGGTCCTACCATCACAGGACCGAGAATGTCAAAAATGTTCATCTTACTACCCTCTTTTTCTACATCATTAATAGTTTTGTCTCTTTTCTTTCACCTGAAGGGAGATCGTTGTCTGAAACGTATCCGGACCTTCCTGACAGATCACACTTCCACCGTATTTTTCCACGATCTTTTCCAGCAGATACATTCCTTCCCCATATTTATGTGTGCTTCCCCCGGCACTTTTCCTTCTTTTGCGGTTTTTTAAAGAATCCTGTCTGGAGTTCTGGAAAACAAGGACTTCAAATCCATAGGCACATTTCGCTTTCACACGGATAAAACGGGGCCGGCCGGGTTCCACATCCAGACAGTTATCCACCGCATGGTCAAAAAGAGCAATGAAGATCCCCAGCCAGTCTGTGTTTTCCACAAAGCCGCTGTCAAACTGAGAAAGATCCACCTGTACCCGGATCTTTCTGGCCCGGCAGAACTCCAGTTTTCTCTGTAAAAGTGCATTCACCGCACGGTTTCCGGAATACTCTACAAAGGCCAGCTTCCCGTATTCCTGCTGAAGCTTCCAGGAAGCCTCATCCATCTCCTTTTCCCTGCCGGTCAGTGCCAGCCGTTTCATGTCGGAAAGATATTCATTTACATCCTGACTCAGCTGACGCACCATAAGATTCTGTCTCTCCAGTGCAAGGGAATAGTCCTCCAGCACGCGCTTCTGCTGACGGAAATAATACCGTTCTCCCTGAAACCTCCGCTTCTGCACACAGAGCAGTGAAAAAGCACCTCCAAGCAGATAACTGCAGGTAACTGCCAGGAGAAAGCCGTCCCACTCACTTTGATCCAGAAGAAAAAGCCCCGTCCCTGTAAGTCCGATCGCCAGGCCTCCGGCAAAAACACTACATACCCTCTTCGGAAGTTTCTCGTAAAGATTCCTGTTTAAAATCCAGGCATCCAGAAAAAACACCAGAACCGTGAGCAATATGGCAGTACCAATAACCGGCAGTTCATCCACATCCAGAGGGATCCTGTCAAGCCGCTTTTCGGAGAGTTTCTCCGTCAGAAGTGTCCCTCCGACAACAAGCACGCGAAAAGTGCTGATAAAAATCAGGCTTTTGCCAAAAATCTGCCTGCTCTTTTCTCCCCAGAGGATCCATGCGAGAAAGAAAAATTCTTCTGCAAGCAAAAGAATCAGAATCCAGCAGGCGGAAAAGAAGCCTTCCGGTCCGATCCCAAGACCGTTTAAAAAGCCGAAAATCCCTGCAGCTCCATGCAAAACAAGAAGTGGATATCTGCCCCTTCTCCAGACTTCTTTTTCTTTTTCCAGGCATCTGTAATATAACCACAGGATCACAGGAATATCCAACAGATACAAAGAAATCCCCAAAAACACCTTCATCTTTTTCCCTCCCGCTGTCTGTCCTCCATTCTAACACAGGCTGCACAAAAAAAGAAGCCCGGATTCTTCTTTTCCGAACTTCTTTTTCAAAACGTTTCCACCTCTGAAATTCTGCTGAAACAGACCTGTTTATCCCTTAGAGTTCAACGAGAAAAACATCATACTTTTTAAGAGTCGTCGTTTCCATCAGTACTTTTCCCTTCAAAAGATCGGTTTTTCCTGCAAATACAGCCGGAAGCCTCCGTTCTTCCTCTTTGAAGTTCATCACAAAACAAAATGTCTTTTCTCCCTGTTTCCGGCAGGTGATCTCAAGCCCCTCACTGTCTGCAACGATACCCTCCACAGCTGCATCTTTGACTGCCATATTCAGGATATGCTCTTTTCCTTTTTTCTCCAGCTGGGTACCAATGTAGTAGACACGGCCTTTTCCGAAACGATTCCAGGCTGCTGCCGGTTCTCCCGCATAGAAATCCTCTTCATAAACGCCCAGGGCTTCTGCTCCTTCCAGATGCATCCGCTCACAGACCAGATTGCAGGAACAGTTCGTTCCGTCCACCATTTTCACTCCGTTTTTCTGCTCCGGCGCCAGCGCATCGATCTCTTCTACCCAGAGGCCTGCCAGTTCCCGTAAAGGTCCCGGATAACCGCCAAGATACACATTATCTGACTGATCCACGATGCCGCTCATGTAAGTCGTCACCAGAACACCGCCTTCTCTGACGAACGCTTCCAGCGCTTCCTTCATCCCTTCTTTTACCATATACAAAACAGGTGCCACGATCATCTTGTAACGGCTGAAATCACCATCGACAGGAACCATATCCACAGAAATATTTCTCTCATAAAAATACTCATAATAAGAATGGATCTGCTCCTCATAACGGAGATCTACAGAAGGTCCGCTGGTATATTCCAGTCCCCAGTAATTATCCCAGTCAAACACGATTCCAACCTGTGATTCATTCCGGCTGCCCGGGATCAGATCGCTCAATGTCTCCAGCTCTTTTCCAAGCTCCTGAACCTCCCGGAAGACTCTGGTATCCTCTGTTCCCGCATGACTGATCACAGCCCCGTGGAACTTTTCACAGGCACCGACACTTCTTCTGAGCTGGAAAAACTGAATACTATCGGCTCCGTGAGCAATGGTCTGGTAACTCTGTGCCCTCATCTGCCCCGGACGTTTCAGGGAATTATAAGGCTGCCAGTTCTGCTGGCTCGGAGTCTGTTCCATCAAAAGAAAAGGAGCATCCTTCAGTCCGCGCATGAGATCATGGCGCATGGCAGTCAGGCTCCACGGCGTATTGTAAGCCGGATAGTTATCCCAGGAAACGATGTCCATTTCTTTGGCCCATTTGAAATAATCCAGTTCTTTATACGTTCCCATAAGGTTGGTGGTAATAACCGCTTCTTTATCATATTTTCGGATCGCATCACGCTCATCCATGTAATTCTGGAGCATACTGTCAGAATTGAACCTCTTATAGTCGATGGACATGCCGGCAAAGGCACTGCGGCCATCCCAAAGCCCCTCACCCAAAGCATTCGGTGCTACGATTTCTTCCCAATCATAGAACGTATGCCCCCAGAATTCTGTATTCCAGGCTTTGTTCACTGCATCCAGTGTGCCATACTTTTTCCGCAGCCATACACGGAAAGCCTTCTCACAGTTTTCACAGTAGCAGGCTCCGCCGTATTCGTTACTCACATGCCAGCATTTCACATGAGGATTGGAAGCATATCGTTCTGCAAGTTTCGCCGCCAGAGCTGCGGAGTATTTCCGGAAGATCTCTGAATTTGGGCAGGCATTATGGCGCTGCCCGAATTTATGATGCTTTCCATCAAAATCCGTACGTTCCACCTCCGGATATTTTCTTGCCATCCAGGCCGGAACCGCTCCGGTGGAAGTCGCGAGAACGATATCGTAATCCTCCTCACTCAGCATCTCGATGATCTCATCCAATTCTGAAAAATCATACCTTTCCTCGGAAGGCTGGATTTTTGCCCAGGAAAAAACATTGATCGTAGCACTGTTGATACGGGCATCCCGAAAGATCCGCATATCTTCCTTCCATACTTCTCTCGGCCACTGATTGGGGTTATAATCTCCCCCATACAAAATGCGTCGGATTTCTTTTCCCATAAGTATTCCCTCCAAATTTGATTGTTGCACTGCTTTAGTCGATGGTGAACGAATCCCACCGGGACTCAGCCCAGGTCATTGACTTCCATCGGATATCTTGATAATATCACATCCGCTGCCGGAACTACAATGACTTGTTCCTGATTCACCCTGTTTTTCCGGGTTTCATACAAAAATGCTCCGGGAAGTCCACTGAGCGGACGTTCCCGGAGCATTTTCATTACATTTTAAAAATTGCTATTATGCCTCATTCAGATATGCATCTAAATATTCAGCAGATTTTTCAAGATCCTGTTTGTGCTCATTTCCAGTCTGAATGATGGTTGAGAACGGAGAATACAGAGGAATCACGATACCATTGTGGTATGCGATAAACTCTTCCTGATTGATTGCATTGAACACTGCTTTTCTTAAGTTCTCACTTGCAAAAATGTTATCATTTTTCATGTTGAACTTAGCAAAGTTTGCTGCATGTCTTACATACTTGTAAACCTTGTAATCTTCGTTTCCTTCCAGTGTTGCAACATCATTTGTATTTACAAAGTCAAGAATATCAATCTCGTTTGCACGGAAAGAAGAGGTCTGAGCGGTTGCATCTTTAACAAATTTGATCGCAAGATTGGAAATCTTCGCCTCATGCTCTGTTCCAGCCATGTAGCCCGGATTTTTCTCGAAAACTACCTGATAATCATCATAAGATACCAGTGCGTAAGGACCGGACATCCAGAGGTGGTTGTTTCCGGATTTGATGTTTGCAGCGTCACCATAGCATACATCTTTGGTAGCATCATAGGTTTCAACATCAAATTTGGAGTTCATCTCAGTAACAGCCTCTTTATTTAAGATACCTGCAGACTGATGAGCAAGGTAATTTAATACCTGCGGGAACGGCTCATTTGTGGTAACTTTTACTACCTGATATACACCGTTTGCATTGTCTGCTTTTGTTTTATCAGCTGTTAATGCAGTAACCTCTTTGTCAAGACCAACAGATAAGGTTTCGATGATCGGTTTTCCGGAATCAGAATCTTTTACATTCTTCAGTTCGTCCAGATCCTCTACAATGCTGATCTCTTTCATGTGGTTATGAAGGTTGTATGTTTTGTGAAGTGCAACACTCTTCTGATCTGCTGCTCTTGTTAAGGAGAACTGTACATCCTCTGCACCAACACGAACACCGGTTGCTACGACATGTTTATCTTCTACTTTTGAGAAGTAAACATCATCACGAAGGATGAAATAGTAATCAGAGTTTCCTTCTGCAATTGCATAGTTAAGGGAAAGAGAGCCATCAGCGGTTACGGTATCATCATCCTCCAGGTTTACGATACGGACATTGATATTGGATGATAACTGGTTTACAGATCCATCATTTGCCTGGATCGGATCTAAGGATGTCAGTGTGCTCTGTGTACTTGCCAGCATCAGAGTTCTTGTTTCGTTCAGAGACGGATCTACATAAGAATAGTTCTCCCATACTCCGGAACGGGACTGCGGATTACGTACAGTATTTTCATCTACAACCGTTTTGTTGATCGCACGGGTACCTTTTAATGCATATACCGGAAGCAGATAAGCATGCTCTGTGATCGCATAGTCTTCCAGTTCTTTGTAAGTTGCCTGGTACTCTGCCGGAGTCTCGGAAGCAGCCTTATCGATCAGTTCGTCTACTTTCTGATCATTGATTCCGCCCTCATTGTTTGCTCCGTAAGATGCCATAATGTCTCTTACTGCATAGTCCGGGTTACCTGTTACGGTTGTCCATCCAGACATAGCAAGATCCCAGGCACCTGAATCAACTACTGTTTTGTAACTTGAATAGTCCGGCTGTGTATTCAGTTCTACTGTAAATCCAGCTTTGTTTAACTGGTCACGGATAATATTCAGGTCAGCCTCCTGTGAGGAATAGCCTACAATTCTCAAGGTCACATCCGCATTTTTATCTTTTTTGGTTTCCTTTTTGCTTTCCTCTTTGCCCTCGGTTGTTGCTTCTGTTGTTTTCTCTGTTTTGCTTTCTTCTTTACCTTTAGAAGGCGCCTCTTTTGTCTTCCCGCATGCTGCAAGAGAGAACACCATACTAGTGCAAAGAACCATGGAAAGAATTTTCCTTTTCATAAAACAGTTCCTCCTTTGATTTTATATGTGATGCATTACTGCTATTCACCTTTGTTGCCTCGCAACCGTCCATACATTCCCACGAAATCTGTCTGACTCTGAAAGATCAGTCAAACTTTAATGTTCCGTCTGCAATCTCCTGCCATCTGTGACAAGCCACAAAATGATCCGGCATAGCCTCTACAAACTGCGGATTTTCCGTGCGGCATTTCTCTGTCGCAAACGGGCATCTTGCTGCAAAACGACATCCAACCTTGGGATTGATCGGTGAAGTGATCTCACCTTTCAAAATGATCTTTTTGCTTTTCTGCAGCACATTCGTGGACGGGATGGCTGACAGAAGTGCAATGGTATACGGATGTAAAGGTTTGTTGAAAATATCATTCTTCGGCGCTTTTTCGATCATCTGACCTAAATACATAACTCCGATGTTTGTTGAAATATGTTTTACAACAGACAGGTCATGGGAAATGAACATATAAGTCAGTTTCATTTTTCTCTGCAGATCCATGAGAAGATTTAAGATCTGTGCCTGTACGGAAACATCCAGTGCAGATACCGGCTCATCACATACGATGAACTGCGGATTGATCGACAGGGCACGGGCAATCACGACACGCTGACGTCTTCCGCCGTCGAACTCGTGAGGGTACTGATTGTAGGAACGTAAGGGAAGTCCTACGAGCTCCATCAGTTCCTCAACACGCTTTCTGCGTTCTTCTGCTGTTTTATAGATCTTATGCAGTTTTAAAGGCTCTTCGATGATCTGACCGATCGTCATACGCGGATTTAAGGAAGCATATGGATCCTGGAAAATGATCTGCATGTTCTGACGCATATGACGCATCTCATCTGCAGTAAAATCATTTACATTCATACCATCATATAAAACATCTCCGCTTGTTGCTTCATGTAAACGAAGGATCACCCGGCCAAGCGTACTTTTTCCGCAACCGGACTCACCTACGATACCAAGGGTCTCACCTTTGTTGATCGTCAGGTTCACATCATCTACCGCATGAAGGAATCCTGCTGGAACCGGGAAATATTTTTTTAATCTTCGTGTTTCGATCAACACGTCTTTTTCCTTGTTTTCCACTACTCTTCCTCCTTACTGAACAAATCAAAATGACACATAAATCTGTGTCCGTCACCACGCTGTGGCGGCTGTTCTTTCTTACAGATCTCCTGACAGTAACGGCATCTCGGATGGAAGTGGCATCCACTCGGCAGATCCGCTGCATTAGAGATCGAACCTTCGATCGGGATCAGCTCCGTTGCATCGTCATCCAGCTTGGGAATCGAATCAAACAAACCTCTGGTATACGGATGTTTGGGATGCAAATATACCTCTCTTACGGTTCCCTTCTCTACGATCTGACCTGCATACATGATCGCTACATTGTCACAGGTTTCTGCAACAACACCAAGATCATGCGTGATGAGGATCATAGACATTTTATACTTCTCACGTAACTGGTTGATGATATCAAGCACCTGTGCCTGAATGGTAACATCCAGAGCGGTGGTCGGCTCATCTGCGATCAGTAATCTGGGGTTACACAGAAGGCTCATTGCGATCACGACTCTTTGTTTCTGTCCGCCGGAGAACTGATGAGGATAGTCATCATAACGGTCACTCTTTACTCCAACGATCTCCAGAAGATCGATGACTCTCTTCTTTGCTTCTGCTTTTGAAACCTTTTCATGTGTGAGCACAACCTCTGAAAGCTGTGCTCCTACGGTCATGATCGGGTTCAACGCGGTCATCGGATCCTGGAAGATCATGGCGATACCATTTCCACGCATATGCTGATTCTGTTTGTCGGTGTTATAAATAACATTATTTCCTTCAAAATTGATCTCACCATCTACAATGATTCCTGGCGGATCCGGGATCAGCTGCATGATTGAAAGTGCGGTTGTCGTTTTACCTGCACCGGTCTCACCAACCAGTCCAAGTGCTTCACCTTCGCGTACTTCGAAATCAATTCCGTTTACAGCTTTTGCTGTTGTTTCTGCTGTAACGTAATGTACATGAAGGTTTTTTACATCTAAAAGTACCTTGTTTTCCATCTCTTATCTCCTGTCATTATTTCAGTTTCGGGTCAAGGGCATCACGTAAACCGTCACCGAAGAAGTTGAATGCCAATACGATAACAATGATCGCAAGACCAGGATAAATAGCGATATACGGGTTTGTCTCAAGGAAAGTAGAACCTGCTTTGAGGACGTTGCCCCACTCCGGAATATGCGGCTCAACACCAATTCCCAGATAAGAAAGGGAAGAGGTGGAAAGAACTGCAGAACCGATACCCATGGTTGCCTGTACGATGATCGGTGCCAGAGAGTTCGGAATAATGTGTTTGAAAATAATCGTTCCGTTCTTTGCACCGCAGGCTTTCGCTGCTTCAACGAACTCCTGGTTCGAAATACCGAGAACCTGTGCACGTACCGTTCTTGCATATGACGGAATACTGGATACAGACAGTGCCAGGATCAGGTTGACTGTACTTACACCAAATGCTGCGATGATCGCAATCGCAAGTAAGATACTCGGAACCGCATTCAGCACGTCCATGAAACGCATGATCGTGTTATCGGTCTTTCCTCCATAATAACCGGCAACAGATCCTAAAATACCTCCGCAGATGATCGGAACGATCGTAGAAATCATACCGATGATCAGAGAAATTCTGGCTCCAAACACGATTCTTGTAAATACACAGCGGCCGTAATCATCACATCCGAACGGATACTGGAGGCTCGGCTCTGCAAGACGTGCCATAAAGTTATTGGAGATCGCAGACTCATAATCAAATGTCAGGTTTGAACCAATGGAGATCGTAATAAAAAATACTACGAGGAACATACCGATCACAGCTGTATAGTTTCTGAAGAGACGCTTGATCACGTCGATCCATTCTACACTCACTTCTTCATTCTTATTACGGTATTTACCGATCGTGATCAGTCCAAGCATAAAGGCAAAGACATTACCAAGGCAAATACCTAAGAGACAGATCACAGCAAAGGGCATGAACTTCTTATCCGGCTTCTTGCCAAAGGTATATTTGTTAACTGCAAGAAGAATGACGAAGTTTAAAACCGCATACAGCGCATACAGTCCGATCCCAAGCCAGAAGGTACTTACGACCCATTCTTTAAACAGGTTCAAAGAGGAAACGAGTATAACAAAAATCGTTACCAGTAAGGAATAGATCGCCAGCTGATATTCCAGATTCTTCTCTTTTTTTGCAAGCATTGCTCCTGCAATGAAAATGAAGAAGTTGCCTGTCACTACAAAGGGAAGTAAAAGATATCCCAGTTTTCTTGTGTGGTCAGAGATTCCTTCTTCAGAGGAGATCACCTCTTTACGGATCCTGCCTGCAATATAATACTGAAGTACAAATTCTACAGCAAATACGGCTGCCAACGCTATCATATATGGTTCGAAACCACCTGCGACCGTCTTCCAGATCATCAATAATGCGATAAGAAAGCTTACCTGATAGGAAAGTCTGGCTGTTGTAAATTCAAGAGAGCCGCCCAATTTTCTTTTGTATACTTTTTTCAAATAGAAACTTTCGTTGTTTCTGCCTGTTTCTGCTTTTGACATTTCAGACTCTCTCCTTTCTAGTAATTTTTCATCTTTGATTTAATACGCGGATCGATCATTGCATAAAGGATATCAATAAGCAGGTTCATGATTGAAACAATGAAAGAAACATACACAACGCCGCCCAATACAACCGGAATATCCGGAATAAACTGCTTTGCAACGATATAAGAACCAATACCATTGATTCCTGAAACTTTCTCGGTTACAGCCGCTCCACCCATCAGGTTACTGAATGACATACCAACCATGGTAATGATCGGGATCATCGCATTTCCAAGGATGTGTTTTAATACAACTTTTCTTTCTACAAGACCTTTTGAACGTGCTGTCAGGATATAATCAGAGTTCTTTACTTCCAGCATAGACGATCTTGTCATACGTGCAATGGATGCTGACATACCTGTACCAATGACGATCGCCGGTATGATCAACGATACGGGCCTTCCCGGCTGGAAAGTCGCCGGCAGCCAGCCAAGTCTGATCGCAAACTGCAGGATCAGCATCAGACCAAGCCAGAAGTTCGGAATGGATAATCCAAGCAGTGCAATAAACATAGCTGCATAATCGAAAGTAGAGTACGGTTTGATCGCAGAGATGATACCCGCCGGCACGGAGATGATCAATGCCACCATCATCGACCAGAATGCCACCGTCAATGTGATCGGGAATTTGCTCAGTAAGGATGCTACTACGTTCTCATTACCTTCAAAAGAGTTTCCGAGATTGAAGGTGATCAGGTTCTTGAATGTAGTAACCAGCTGGGTCAGATAAGGCTGATCCAGTCCGTATACTTTGTTAAAGTTATCGATCTGCTCCTGTGTGGCTGTCTGACCCAGAAGGTTGGTAGCCGGATCCATCGGTGCAATGTATAAGATGGTAAATACAAGCCATGTTACACCGAATAATACGAAGATCATTAAAAACAGACGCTCTGTGATGTATTTAGCGATCGGACGCACATATACGAGCATCAGCAGATACATCGGGAAAGAAAGTACCACGGAAGCAGCGAAAAATGCCGGATTCGCGATCAGGCTTTCGTAGCAGGAAACCATGGAGATCTCTTCTACTTTTTCCATTGCTGCTTTCTCACGCGCTCTGTCGTATGCGTACTGATTCAGGTTCTTTTCCGCAATCCTGCGTGCTTCTTTTTCTACATCACTCTCTGATACATTCTTTTTAAAGTATTCGTTTTTCTTTCGGATCTGAAGGAGCGCTTCCTTATAAAACTGTTCTTTCAGTCCCTGGCGCTCGAATTCTGCCTTGAGATCTGCCTGTATCTTTGCAAATCTGTTGTTGCTCTTTTTACTCTTGTATGTAAAAAAAGTAACTAACATGGTAAAGAATCCTAACACCCAAAGACAGACACGATACTGCGAATTCCGATGCATTCTGGCAAATGTACTGCCTAACTTTTCTTTATTCATCGCTACACCTCTTTTGCTTTGTGTTTTAACATCTGTCATGAACCATAATGCTGATGATCTCATCGTTTGTTTCTTTCATACCGTCTTTTCCAAGACGTCCCACATTACGGATCGTCTCATCAGCGCCCTTTGTAACAATACCGTCTCCAGCACGGAACTGCTGTCCACGGATATACATATTGTATCCGAGGATTCCCGCATCTACTGCTGCTGCAATCTTCGCAGCACAGGATGCTTTTGCACCGTCACAGACGATACCGGATGTGATCGCAAGTGCATTGACAACCGTATGCGTCACTTCTGCGTAACCGCCTCCGCACAGATAAGCGATTCCTGTTCCTGCTGCCGCACCTGCGCATACTGCTCCGCAATAGGCACTTAATCTGCCGATACCGGTCTTCTGATGAATGGCAACCAGGTTGGATAATGCCAGTGCCCGGTATAATTTTTCTTCAGAAACCTTTAATTCTTTTGCATATTCAATTACCGGAAGAGAACAGGTCATTCCCTGGTTCCCGCTTCCAGAGTTGATGATAACCGGAAGTTCACAGCCATTCATCCGCGCATCGGAACCGGCTGCTGCTTTCGCTTTCGCTCTTGTACGGATATTGGTCCCTTCCATATCCAGAAGCACGCTTCCGATATTTGCACCGTAGTTGCCTCTTAATCCCTCTTCAGAAATTGCTGTATTATATTCGATCTGCCGATGCAATACATCATAGATGTCCGCGATATCTACGGTGTTTACAAAATCCCAGATACTCTTCATATCAAGAAGGGAACGGTCTGTAAGACCTTCTTCATTTTCACCTTCTACTTTTATTTCCAGCAATTTCTCTCCGTTCTTCTCAATAAGGACAATATTGGTATGATAGTTGACAATACGAACCTTTGCATAGGACTCTCCATGGAAAACTGTCACACCGATTTCAAATGTAAGACCGTTGTCTACATGTTTTACCTCGATTGGAATCTGTGCCAGGAATTCTTTCATCTTCGCACAGTCCTCTGACGTTACAGAAGCGATCACTTCCAGTTCTTTTTCTGCTTTACCGGCTATGATTCCTGCTGTAGCGGCTGCCGGAATTCCCTTCAAATGATCCGTATTCGGGACAATTACGGATTTTACATTTTTAATGATACTTCCGCTTGCTTCGATCACTACCTTATCAGGCATTTCACCAAGCACTTCTCTCGCTTTTGCCGCTGCATAAGCAAGCGCAATCGGTTCTGTACAGCCCATTGCCGGCACCAGTTCTTCTTTCAAGATCTGGACATATGCACCATACTTCTCTTCTGTCTTTTGCATCTTCCCTCTCCTATCTTGCATTTTTCAATTCCTAGTAATCACATATGCTTAATATTTTTGCTCCGTGTTTACCATTGTTATATAATACCACAGATAACCATTTTATACAAATGTTTTTTGTCTAAATTTCCAAATGTTTTTTCTTTCGAACAGTGTTCATGTTGAAAAATTAACTAAATTTTACCGTTTTAATTTGGCAAATCGCTATCAAGTTACCGTGGTGACTTGAAATGTTATAATTTCGCTCTAGCATTTCTCATAAGGCTATGCTATAATCAGTGAAGCCATTTAACCAAAGCAAAAAAGGCTTCTGCTTTTATTGTCAGAAACAATCGGCAGAAGCACGGTAAGACAACTGTTTGGTTATTCGCAGCCAGTGAAGCGGATCACAGGAGAATCCGTTTCACAAAAACAAATCAATATAAGGGAGGTTTATTCATGGAATTTACACCAAAGGGAGTCTGTTCTAAAAATATCCACTTAGAGGTGGATGAGGCAGGACACATTCATAATGTACAATTTACTTCTGGATGCAACGGTAACTTACAGGGTATCGGCCGTCTCGTTGAAGGCATGGATATTCATGAAGCAATTTCACGCATCGAAGGCATCAAATGCGGAGCTAAGCCAACATCCTGCCCGGATCAGCTTGCAGCTGCATTAAAAGAATACTTAAAAGATAATCAGTAAGCAGTTATCTACTTTTATCCTTGAGTACAGAAAAGCAGGTCGGAATTTCTCCCGCCTGCTTTCTTTTATTACACAAATTTATCCCCGAAAGAAAAAAACGGATGCTGTGGCTCCATCAAGGTGCAAAACTATGGCCTATCGAAGACTTTTTCTTGTAATTTGCAGTTGAACATATCTTCTTTTGAACTTTTCCCCGCGATGAAGATGCAC
>CAKRQP010000005.1:0-59217 GCA_934393555.1 uncultured Lachnospiraceae bacterium | reverse complement strand
TCTCCTGCCTCCCATTCGGCTTTTTCACTCTCAGTCTCTACGATGAGGCCGGGAACGGGGACGGCTTTGCCTTCTTCGTCGATGGCCACCATGACCACATAGGCCCGGTTGATGACGTGGCGCATGCCGTCCAGGGTCTCCACATAGGTGTCCACCCGGACTTCCATGGAGCTTCTGCCCACATGAGTGATCTTTCCGATCAGAACGACGGTATCGTTCAGGAAAGCCGCTTTCTTAAAGTTCAGATTGTCGATGGAGGCCGTCGTGATCCTGCTCTCGGAATGACGGGTCGCCACGATCCCTGCCAGCTCGTCGATCCACATGAGAAGCTGACCGCCGAAAAGCCGGCCGTAACCATTGATGTGCCGGTGCATCAGAAGATACGTCTGTTCTGTGAGGGAATCCTCCACATGTTTCATTTTTTTCAAAGTAATCATCCTTCCTTTTTCTATTAAAAACTGATACTTGCCATATCATTTTTTTATGATAAAATAGAGATAGCGTTCAGAGCCTCTCTGCATTTATGGCCTGTTGAACGGAATGCCCCGTTTTTTGTATTACAAGAAGCAAAAAACGGTATCTGACAAAGGAGCATCCAATTATGTCCGTAAATTTTGAATATTACAAGATTTTTTATTATGTTGCAAAGTACAAAAGCATCACCCAGGCGGCGTCCCTGCTCTATTCCAGCCAGCCGTCCATTTCCCGGATGATCAAGATTCTGGAACAGGAGCTTGGCTGTACGCTCTTTATCCGTACCCGGAAGGGTGTGGCCCTGACTCCGGAGGGAGAAGAGCTTTTTGACCATGTGGCCCCGGCCTGTGAGGAACTCTTTGTAGGAGAAGAACTGCTCTCCCGTTCTTACGGCCTTCAGGGAGATACGATTCGCATCGGTGCAAGCGAAACTGCCCTTCGCTGTTTTCTCTTTGAAAAGCTGGAGCTTTTCTATACGGAGCATCCGGCTATCAAGCTGAAGATCTATAACCACACGGCTTCTGAGGCTCTGGAAAATCTGAAAAACGGAAACGTGGATCTGGCTGTTGTATCCACCCCCCTTGAGCTGGTACCTCCCATGCGGATGACACGACTGCTTCCGATCCAGGAAATCTGTATCTGCGGTCCCCGTTATCAGCACCTTCTGGATCATGCCGTTGATCTGGACGAACTGAGCCGTTATCCCCTGATCACTCTGGCCAAAGGAACGAGAACCCGGGTCTTTTATGAAAATTTCTTCTCACGCCACGGACTCAGCCTGAACCCGGATATCGAAGTAGAAACCTCTGATCTGGTTCTCCCCGGTGTACGGTGCAATCTCGGAATGGGCTTTATCCCGGAGCCTTTTGCCCATGTTCCCCTGGAACGTCAGGAAGTTTTCCAGCTGAATCTGACCGAATCCATACCGGAGCGCTATGTCTGTCTGGTAGAAGATACCTCCAAGCAGCCAGGTCTTGCCGCAAGGCTTTTGATCAAATATCTGAATACACACAGCGATATCGGTTCTTCCAGGGAAAACGGAGCTCTTTCCTGAATACGTCTCTCTTACTATAACAGACTTTCTTCTTTTTTTCTATCCCTTGTCTGGTCAATCTTTTCCGAACGTGATACAATGGAGAAGATTGTCAGAAAGGAGTGTTTTTTTGAGTAATCTTATTTTTTGTCTGAATGCTACGATCCCCATTTTTCTTACCTTGCTTCTGGGCGCCTTTTTCCGGAAGGTCGGACTTTTTACACCGGATTTTGTCAAACAGGTAAATCGTTTTGTCTTCCAGGGTGCTCTTCCGGTGCTTCTTTTTCAGGATCTGGGAACTTCTGATTTTGCCGGGCTCTGGAATGGAAAATTTGTTCTGTTCTGTTTTCTGGCCACTTTTTTCAGTATCCTTATCAGTATCGGGATTTCTTTTTTGTTAAAAGACGGTTCTCTGAAAGGAGAATTTGTCCAGGCCTCTTACCGGAGCAGCGCCGCCCTTTTCGGCATTGCTTTCGTGGAAAATGTCTACGGTGATTCCGGCATGGCTCCGCTAATGATTCTCGGCACCGTTCCTCTTTATAATGTCATGGCTGTGATCGTGCTTTCTTTCTTAAAGCCCGGTGTCAAATCCATTGACCGCACGCTTCTGAAGAAAACCATTAAGGGCATCCTCACAAATCCCATTATCCTGGGCATTGTGGCCGGTTCTCTCTGGTCTCTCTCCGGCCTTACCATGCCGCTTATCATGGAAAAGACCGTACATAACGTGGCTGTCCTGGCTACTCCTTTAGGTCTTATGGCCATGGGAGCTTCCTTCGATGGAAAAAAAGCCGTCGCCAGTTTAAAACCTGCCCTGCTGGCCAGCTTCAACAAGCTGGTGCTTTTCTCGGCCATCTTCCTGCCCCTGGCTGTTCTGCTGAAATTCCGTGGAAGTGAACTTCTCTCCATCCTCGTGATGCTGGGCTCCCCCACTACCATCAGCTGCTACATCATGGCCAAAAATATGGACCACGACGGAGCCCTGACCTCCAACACGGTCCTCATCACCACTCTGGCCAGCGCCTTTACCATGACGGGATGGCTGTATGTGCTGAAGGTGATGGGATGGATATAGAAAACAAACAAAAATCACATTTTTGCAATTTTATTTTTTTCAAAACTTCATTGACAAACACAAAAAAGTCTACTATACTGAGATTGTAACGAATGCAACAATAATGCTGGAAAAAAACGAAAACCCCAGGAGTGTGTGAGACTCCTGGGGTTTTCTATGCTCATTTATGTAAGGCGGCTTAGACCTTCTGGCTACTGCCTTTTCTTTCTGTCCAGCCATTTGCAGATATAGTAGCTGACTATACCCGCCAGGACAGAAACTACGAAAGCAACAATAATTTCTACCATCTATCATCACCTCCTTCCTGCTGGAGGTTCGGCAGCTTTTATAAAATTGCAGATACGTTTGCATAAAAAAATACCGTGGCGATCAGACCACGGTACTTTTTTATCTTATTTCAATTGTCAGCTCGATTAGAATTTACCCTGAGAAGCTGCCTCCTCGATGGATACAGCAACTGCAACAGTCATACCAACCATCGGGTTGTTACCTGCACCGATCAGACCCATCATCTCAACGTGAGCCGGAACGGAGGAGGAACCTGCGAACTGTGCATCGGAGTGCATACGGCCAAGTGTATCGGTCATACCATAGGAAGCCGGACCTGCTGCCATGTTATCCGGATGCAGGGTACGTCCTGTACCACCACCGGAAGCAACGGAGAAGTATTTCTTACCAGCTTCGATACGCTCTTTCTTGTAGGTACCTGCTACCGGATGCTGGAAACGGGTCGGGTTGGTGGAGTTTCCGGTGATGGAAACGTCAACGTTCTCTTTCCACATGATAGCAACGCCCTCACGAACGTCGTTAGCGCCGTAGCAGTTTACTTTTGCACGGGGGCCATCGGAGTAAGCCTTGCGGAATACCTCTTTCAGCTCGCCGGTGTAGTAATCATACTCAGTCTCAACATAGGTGAAACCGTTGATACGGGCGATGATCTGAGCAGCGTCTTTTCCAAGACCGTTCAGGATAACACGGAGCGGTTTCTGACGTACACGGTTTGCTTTGGTAGCGATACCGATAGCGCCCTCTGCTGCTGCGAAGGACTCATGGCCTGCCAGGAATGCGAAGCACTCGGTATCCTCTTCCAGAAGCATTTTACCAAGGTTACCATGTCCAAGACCTACTTTACGCTGGTCAGCAACGGAACCCGGGATACAGAAAGCCTGAAGGCCCTCTCCGATAGCTGCAGCAGCCTCGGAAGCCTTGCGGCAGTTCTTTTTGATAGCGATCGCTGCGCCTACGATGTATGCCCAGCATGCATTCTCAAAACAGATCGGCTGAATGCCTTTGATCTGATCGTAAACGTTCAGACCGGCATCTTTGGTGATCTTCTCAGCCTCTTCGATAGAAGAGATGCCGTAGCTGTTCAGGACAGCGTTGATTTTATCAATACGTCTTTCATATGATTCAAATAAAGCCATGATCTATATTCCTCCTCGATTACTCTTTTCTCGGGTCAATGATTTTAACAGCATCTGCGATACGGCCATACTGACCTTTTGCTTTCTCGTAAGCAGTGTTCGGATCATCGCCCTTCTTGATGAAGTCGGTCATCTTGCCGAGGTTTACAAACTGGTAACCGATGATGCAGCCCTCTTCGTCCAGGCCGATTCCGGTAACATAACCCTCTGCCATCTCCAGATAACGCGGGCCTTTTTTCAGAGTACCGTACATGGTACCAACCTGAGAACGAAGTCCTTTACCAAGGTCCTCAAGACCTGCTCCAACCGGAAGTCCTTCTTCGGAGAATGCACTCTGGGTACGTCCGTAAACGATCTGCAGGAAGAGCTCTCTCATAGCAGTATTGATAGCGTCACATACAAGGTCGGTGTTCAGAGCCTCCATAACGGTTCTTCCCGGAAGAACTTCAGCAGCCATAGCTGCGGAATGGGTCATACCGGAACATCCGATGGTCTCAACCAGAGCCTCCTGGATGATGCCCTCTTTTACGTTCAGGGTCAGCTTACATGCACCCTGCTGCGGAGCACACCAGCCGACACCGTGAGTCAGACCGGAAATGTCTTTGACATCTTTGGCTTTTACCCATTTTGCTTCTTCGGGGATGGGAGCTGCGCCGTGGTTAACACCCTGTGCAACTTTACACATCTGTTCTACTTCCTGTGAATAAATCATTGTAAGACTCCTTTCAAGTTAAATACTTTCCCGACAGCTTCCCGCAAATGGCTGTGCAAAATCCTCCCGGACATCCCGGAAATCTTTCCCACATCAGCCGGATTCCTGAGCAATGGCTCCTGCTGTAAGCATTTCCGCTCTGCTGCCTGTTCTATGTATGCCGGGTCAGATGAACCCATGCCATACCTGATTGTATTTTCTCATAGATCGGCTAAAAAATCCAGTATATTTTTCAACTTTTTTCGCTGCTTTTTTCGTAAAGATGTCAAAAAGCCTGTCTCTTTTTCTGAGACAGGCTTTTTCTCATCACTTTTTATCCGGGAGCTGAGCCAGGATAATGGCTGCAAACATCACCACACAGCCCAGGATTTCCCTGCCGGCCAGTCGCTGGCCCAGAAGCACCCAGCCCGCCAGCACAGAGATCACGGATTCCAGGCTGAGGATCAGAGAGGCCACTGTGGGGTCCATCTCCTTCTGTCCGATGACCTGCAATGTATAACCGATCCCGCAGGAAAAAACTCCGGCATAAAGGATCGGCAGCCAGGCAGAGCAAACCGCTCCCGTCTCCGGCTTTTCAAAAAGAAACATAGGGATCGCAGAGAGGACTCCGCTGACCAGGAACTGGATACAGGAAAGCTTCACTCCGTCCACCTTTGGTGAAAAGTGGTCGATGACCAGAATATGTACCGCAAACAGCAGAGCACAGAGAAGCACCATGGCATCTCCTTTTCCCAGGGACAGTTTTTCTGTCATACAGAGAAGATAAAGCCCGCAGACAGCCAGCGCCACACTGAACCAGACCTTTTTTCCGGGACGTTTTTTCAGAAAGATGCCGAGAACAGGAACCAGCACGATATACATGGCCGTGATAAAACCGGCTTTTCCCACAGTCGTATAACGGATACCGAACTGCTGGAAATTACTTGCAACACAGAGGCAGAGACCACATAAAATTCCTCCTGTCAGCAGTGTCTTTGGATCCTCTTCTTTTTTCTCTTCTCCCCGTTCTTTCTTTCCCAGAAAGAAAATACACGGGATCAGCACCAGACCGCCGATGATACTCCGCACGGTGTTAAAAGTAAAAGGTCCTACATAATCCATGCCCACGCTTTGTGCCACAAAAGCCACACCCCAGATAAACGCTGCCAGAAACAGCATTGCCGGGCTTTTGATGTCTGTTTTTTTCATTTTTTCCGTTTCTCCTCGTTGTGTATTCGTCAGATCTCATCCCTCGTGATATTTTTCAGCCACTTCATACTGCGGTAATGTTTAATGACCCAGGGCCATTTTACAAACTCATCGGTACAGAGCAGAAAATAGACCACCATGGGCGGCAGCTTCAGCACAAAGGCCGCAAAAAAGCCCAGGGGCACAGCATAGACCCACATATCGATGGTATCGCAGATAAAGCCGAACCGGCTGTCGCCTCCTGCACGGAAAACTCCGGCGATCAGTGTCGTGTTCACAGCTCCACCCATGATGTAATACACATTGATGAGAAGCATGATCTTCAGATAGCCCATGGCCGTCTCGTTAAAGGTGGCAAAATGGATCACAAACGGAGAAATGATGAGAATGATCACACCGCCGATCGCTCCCGTGATCACGGTCAGTTTCAGCGTCCTGCCGGCATCCTCCTTTGCCTCCTCGATCTCGTTGGCGCCAATCCTCTTACCGATGTAAATGCCTCCTGCGCTGGCGATGGCAAAGCAGAATACCGTGCTGAAGTTACGCACAACCACAACCAGAGAGTTTGCGGCTACCACATCACTTCCCATATGGCCCATAATGACGGAATACATGGAAAAGGCCACGCTCCAGATCACGTCATTTCCCAGCGCCGGCAGAGAGAGCCGCACAAAATCCTTCAAAAGAACGCCGCTCTTCTCGAACATCAGCCGGAACTGAAGCTTCACATCTTTGGAAAAAGCAGAAACCACCAGGCTTGCACCCAGCTGTACCGCACGGGAGGTGGAGGTTGCAAGAGCCACTCCTTTGATTCCCATTTTCGGAGCGCCAAAAAGACCGAAGACGAAAACGGCATTCAGAAGGATATTCAGAAGCAAAGCTGTCACATTCAGCAGCATACTGATCCGTACCCGCTCGATACTTCTCAGGACGGAAAGATAGATCTCAGAGACCCCCCAGCAAAGATAACTGATGCTGATGATCCGAAGATACTCTCCTCCCAGACGGATCAGCTCCTGGTCCTCGGTAAATAATTTCATCATCGTCTCCGGAATGGCTGCCGCAGGCACGGCAAAGAGAATGGAAAAGCCCAGGGCAAAACGAAGAGCAATTCCTTCTACCTTTGCGATGGCCCGAAGGTCTTTCTTTCCCCAGTACTGGGCACAGAGCATGGTGGAGCCTGTTCCAAGACCGTAAAAGATCATATAAAGCACATTGGTATATTGAACCGCCAGAGAAGAAGCGGAAACGGCAGACTGTCCCACGGAGTTCAGCATAATGACGTCCGCCGAGCTCACAGCAGCACTGAAAAGGTTCTGGATAATGATCGGAATGGCCAGGGCGAGAATCGCTTTGTAACTGTCCCACCCGTTCTTATTTCTGATTTTTGTAGTCATAATAATTCTGTCATCCTTTATTTTATAATGCTCAGATCCGGTGAATGATCTTTCTCGGACAGGCTTCGATACAGGCACCACAGCCGCTGCATTTTTCCGGATCGATCTTTGCCAGGTTCTCTTCCACCTGGATGGCGCCCTGCGGACAGGTTTTTTCGCATTTTTTGCAGCCGATACAGCCGGCTTCGCAGGCAGCCATGACACTTTTTCCTTTTTCCCGTGAGGAACAGACCACAGCCGTCTTCTGTTCATAAGGGATCATCTCAATCAGATGACGCGGGCAGTGGAGAGCACACTGGCCGCAGCCCCGGCATTTTTCCCGGTCTACCACAGCCACACCGTCGATCACCTGCACGGCACCAAAAGCACAGACTTTTACGCAGTTTCCAAAGCCAAGGCAGCCTCCGTGGCAGGCCTTCGGACCGCCGGAGGGAACAAAGGCAAGCATTTCACAGTCACCTGCTCCGCAGTAATCGTAATTTTGTTTTGTTTTTTCACAAGTACCGGCGCAGTGTACAAAAGCGGTCATCCGTCTGGTCTTTTTCGCTTCTTTTCCAAGAATTCCCGCAATTCTGGCCGCTGCCACATCTCCGCCCACCGGGCAGGCATTGACAGGAGCTTCTTCTGCAACGATCGCTCCGGCACAGGCATCGCAGCCCGCAAAACCACAGCCGCCGCAGTTATTTCCCGGCAGTGCTTCCCGCACCGCCGCTTTTCTCTCATCCTCTTCTACATGGAAAAACCGGTTGGAGACCCCGAGAAACAGACCGAGAAGAAGTCCTGTTCCTCCTACGAGGCAGGTTGCAACAATGATTCCAGACATTTCTTCTCCTCCTTCCTATTTCAGCCCTGAAAAGCCGAAAAATGCAATGGCCATCAGACAGGCCGTCAGAAGCACGATGGGTGTTCCCTTAAAGGATTCGGGAATATCGTTATCTTCGATTTTTTCCCGGATCCCGGCCATGAGTACAATAGCAATGAAAAATCCGATGGCTGTCGCCAGTCCGTATACGACGCCCTCCAGAATGTTATAATTTTTCTGTACATTGATCAGAGCCACACCCAGCACTGCACAGTTGGTCGTGATCAACGGCAGGTAAACGCCCAGTGCCTCATAAAGAGCATGGCTGTATTTTTTCAGCGCCATCTCCACAAACTGGACCAGGGCGGCAATGATCAGGATAAACACGATCGTCTGGAGATATTCCACATGAAGAGGCACCAGAACACAGCGATAAAGGATCCCCGTGATCAGAGAGGACAGGGTAATGACAAAAATAACTGCCGCGCCCATTCCTGCTGCCGTTCCTGTCTTCCTGGATACACCAAGAAAGGCACAGATACCCAGAAACTGGCTTAATACCACATTGTTGATAAGAGCGGCTCCCACGCCGATCATAAACAGTTCTTTCATTCTGTCTTCCCTCCTTTACAGCTTTCCTGACAGGAAGCACATTCACCGCTGCAGCCGCTTCCGATCTTTGTCTCAATTCCTTTTTTCTCCAGGGAGCGTTTTACCCGGTTCTGAAGAGCAACCAGAAGCGTCAGTACCAGAAAAGCACCGGGAGCCAGAATAAAGATGGTCACCGGTTCATATGCGGAAGGCATTACCTGAAAACCGAAGATTTTTCCGGAACCGATCAGTTCCCGGACGATACCGATGGCAGTCAGTCCTACCGTAAAACCAAGTCCCATACCCAGTCCGTCAAAGAAGGAAGGGATCACCGGATTTTTGGATGCGTATGCCTCTGCTCTTCCCAGAATGATACAGTTTACCACGATCAGTGGAATATAAATTCCCAGAGACTCATAAAGTCCCGGCACATATGCCTGAAGAAGAAACTGTACGATCGTCACAAATGAAGCCACGATCACAATATAGGCCGGCATCCGGACGCCGTCAGGTATCACTTTTCTGAGAGCTGAGATCATCACATTGGAAAGTGCCAGGATCACAGTTGTGGTAAGTCCCATACCAATGCCGTTCATGGCCAGGGTCGTTACCGCCAGAGTCGGACACATACCCAGCATCAGAACAAACGTCGGATTTTCTTTTATCAGGCCGTTATACAGCCGTTCTGCCGCTTTATTCATGGATCACGCCTCCTTTCACAAGACTGTCACGGAAGTAGGAAAGCCCTGCATTGACACCGTTGGTCATCGCACGGGTGGTAATGGTGGCTCCGCTGATGGCATCGATCTCATCCTCAGCCGAAGCCCCTGTCTTTGTATAAGAAAATTTTTCTGCATTTTTTCCTGCAAACTGGCCGTAAAAGCTCTCTTCCTTGGCGCGCATGCCAAGTCCAGCCGTTTCGCTGATGGAAAGGATCTGGATTCCACTTACCGTTCCATCCTTTAAGATTCCCATAGAAAAGGAAATATCACCGCCATAGCCTTCCGTACTGGTAACGTTCAGGACAGCTCCCAGCAATTCTCCTTTTTCATCCTCCGCCAGGGTCACATCTTCCACTTTATCTGCGGTAAAGCCAGCCAGGGTCAGAAGCTCCTCTGCTTTTTCCTCATCAAATTCTTCCCAGGCTTCAAAGGTCTCCGCTTCCGGAAAAACCGCCTTGCAGGCATCCTCTTTTTTCTTTTTCTCCTGTGCCGCGATGGGTTCTTCTGTGATTGCATGGACAGCTCCGAGAGAAACGCCGGCTGTCAGTGTGATCGCCATGAGGATCAGCGCATTTTTTATAATTGTCTTCATGCCTTTTTCCCCCTTTTCCAGAATGGTTCTCTTCCGAAAGCCGTGGGCTCTGTTACTTTTTCAATGACAGGTACCAGAAGGTTTCCGATGATGATGGCATAGGAAACGCCTTCTGCCGCACTTCCGAGGAAACGGAAAACTGCCGTCAGGATACCAAGAGCGATGCCGTAAACGATCTGCCCGTTTTTGGTAATGGGCGAGGTCACATAATCCGTTGCCATAAAGAATGCCCCCAGCATCAGTCCTCCACCACAGAGTTCTGCCAGAAGAAAGCCAAAGTCCAGACCATGCCCGCCGAAAAGCAGCGTACAGACAGCAAAGGATAACAGATAAGAACCGGGGATCCGAAGATCGATGACTTCAAACCACAAAAGCACAACCGCTCCGATGAGAATGGCAACAACGGAGGTCTCTCCGATGGTTCCCGCTGTTTTTCCGAGAAACAGATCCAGTACACGCACCGAATCGCCGGCCTTCAGAGCAGCCAGCGGAGTGGCACCTGACATTCCGTCCCAGGTGAAATCTGTCATTCTGCCGGCAAAGGAAAGCAAAAGGAAGCATCTTCCTGCCAGAGCCGGGTTCATGAAGTTCTGACCAAGACCTCCAAAAAGCTGTTTGACAAACAAAACTGCAAATACCGTTCCAATGACCGGAAGCCAGAGAGGCACCGTGGAAGGCAGGTTCAGCCCAAGAAGAAGACCGGTCACCGCTGCACTGAAATCGCCGATGGTGATCTTTTTATGCATCAGTTTTTCATAAATATATTCTGTCAGCACTGCGGATGCCACAGAGACTGCAAGCACAGCCAGAGAACGAAGTCCGAAATTCCAGACACCGAAAAAAGAGGCCGGCAGTAAAGCAATCAGGACAAGAAGCATGATATTGTCCGTTTTCATCCTCGCACGCACATGGGGATTGGAGGATACTTTTAATAACCCACTCATTTCTCTTCCTCCTATTTCTTTTTCTTCTTTCCAAGAATGATCTTTCTCATAGATTTGATGTACTGGGTCAGTGGTCTTCTGGCCGGACAGACATAGCTGCAGCAGCCGCACTCACAGCATTCCAGACCATTATGCTGCTCAAACCACGCTTCCCGGTGATGAACGGAAGCATCAGCAAGCCTCGATGGGAGCAGCTGCTCCGGGCAGGCTTCCACACAGCGTCCGCAGTTGATGCAGGCCGTCTCCTCATAACGCGACACTTCATCCTTCGTCATACAGAGAAGGGCGGAAGAAGTCTTTGTCACCGGCACATCCAGGCTGTAAAGCCCGAATCCCATCATGGGACCACCGGAAATGATCTTCTCCGGCTCTGTTTTCAGTCCGCCTGCCGCCTCCAGAAGTTCCCGGTAACTGGTTCCCGTGCAGACAGAAAAGTTTCTGGGATCCTGTACCGCATCTCCTGTCACCGTAACGATCCGATGCATCAGCGGTCTTCCCTGAACAGCCGCCCGGTAAAGAGAAACCACCGTATCACAGTTATCGACCACGCAGCCGACATCAGCCGGAAGCATGGAAGAATTCAGTTTTCTTCCCGTCACCGCATAGATCAGCATACGCTCTGCTCCCTGCGGATATTTGGTTTTCAGCGCAACCACCTGAATGTTCGGCTCATCCTTTGCCGCCTCTTCCAGATACTCAATGGCATCTTTTTTATTATCCTCTACCGCGATCACGCCCTTTGCATGGGGAAAAATACGGAGCAGTACTTTCATTCCTCCTACCAGGAGCTCCGGATTTTCAATCATTCTCCGATAGTCAGAAGTCAGATAGGGCTCACATTCTGCACAGTTGGCAATGACGTAGTCGATCTTCTCCGGTTCCTTCGGAGAAAGCTTCACATGAGTTGGAAAGCCTGCACCTCCCATTCCCACAACACCGGCTTCTTTTACGATCTCCAGGATTTCTTTCGAAGTCATCTGATCCAGAGGCTTTCGTTCCGGCCAGACTACCTCTTCGTATTTTCCATCATTTTCAATCACAATACAGTCTGCCATATTTCCGGTAACCGTCAGACGTTTTTCAATCCCTTTTACCGTTCCGGACACCGACGCATGGATCGGTGCAGACACAAAACCACCGGCTTCTGCAATCTTCTGTCCGACCAGCACATGTTCTCCCTTTTCTACCACGGGGACTGCCGGTGCACCGATATGCTGAGACAACGGATACACCAGCTCTCCTTTTGGAAGGATGCTGCTGATGGCTTTGTCTTTTGACAGTTCTTTTCCATCATAGGGGTGGATTCCCCCTTTGAAGGTGTGTCCTAACATTCTTTTCTCTCCTCCTTTTTTGCTTTGATCTCCCACACATCCGAAGTTTTCGGGAGAATCTTTCAACCAACTGACAAAATTTATGATATACTGATTCCAGTCAGACCTGTTCATTCAGCCTGGCTCTGAACCTAATCATTGACACATAGTAACTGTTCAGGACGTTCAAAACAACAGGCCACAGACGTTCTGAACTGTTACGATACATAAAGGAGTTCTCTATGATCCTTCAGAATTTCACTTTCCCGGGAGTCATCACACTCCCGGATAAAATCCCGTTTCCGCCCGAAAAAACCGCTTTTCTGGATCTGGAAACAAAAGCTTTTGGCCGCAAAAACAGCCGGATTCTCTACCTCGGCCTGATTTTTCAGGAAAACGGCACCTGGCAGGTCCGTCAGTGGCTGCCGGAACAGGCAGAAGAAGAAAAAGAAATGCTTCAGGAAGTCCTGACTCTTCTCCCTCGTTTTTCCTGTCTCATCCATTATAACGGAAACAGCTTTGACCTTCCCGTCCTCACCAGGCGATGCACTGCCCTTGCGCTTCCCCTGGCTCTTTCTGCCCTCAAAAGCATCGACCTTTATCGCTGCTTTGCACCTTTAAAAAAGCTTTTGGGCTTCCCGCATCTGGATCAACGCTCTCTGGAAGGATTTCTCGGACTGGAACGGAGCGGAGTATGGAACAATGATCTGCTCCTGCTTCCCGGCCTTCTGGCCTTTTTTCCATACCTTTCCCTTCTCGACGGAGGCTTTACCGTTACCCAGGCAGTCTTTAAAGGGGAAACTGACGGTCAGCCGGTTCTTTCCGTACAGGCAGAGCTTTTGCACCCGCTTCCAAAGCCATTCTCCCTGCATCTTCCGCAGGGATATCTCTCCTGCCAGGAAAGCAGTTTCGGCTTCCTTTTATACGGGATCCGCGATACACTGAAATACTATTATCCGGATTATCAGAATTATTATTATCTGCCGGAAGAAGATCAGGCCATTCACAAAAGTGTAGCCGACTGCGTAGATCCTGCTTATCGGAAAAAGGCTACCAGAAATACCTGCTATATAAAGAAAACCGGCATTTTCCTTCCCCAGATTTCCCCCTGGTTTCATCCGGTCTTTTATCGGGACCGGAAGGAAAAAACCTGCTATCTTCTCATGGACGAAAAACTGACCGGTCAGCCGCAGAAACTCCATGACTGTATCTTCCATACGCTGGAACAATTATAATGCCTCAAAATGGCAAAAAGAGGATGCTTTATCGCATCCTCTTTTTTTGTCTTTAGTCTGCCTGACGGACACTGGAAAATGTCCTCTCGATTTTTACTCTTCTTCTGCTTCCTCAGCAGCTGCTTTTGACTGAAGGGCTTTCATGCTCAGGCTGATTTTTTTGTCTTCGCCATTGAAATCGACCACTTTAGCAGTAATCTCCTGACCTACGCTCAGAACATCAGAGGGTTTCTCTACGTGCTCCTGAGAGATCTGAGATACATGAAGCAGAGCATCTACGCCCGGCTCCAGCTCAACGAATGCGCCGAAATCGGTCATTCTTGCAACACGACCGGTTACGACATTACCAGCTGCATATTTCTCAGCAGCGGTCAGCCACGGATTCTGATCTGCAAATTTCAGGCTCAGTGCGATCTTGTCGCCGCTGATGTCTTTGATCAGAACAGTCAGTTTCTCACCAACTTTGAAGGTCTTCTTCGGATTCTCTACGCGGCCCCAGGACATCTCAGAGATGTGAAGCAGTCCGTCAGCTCCGCCAAGATCGATAAATGCACCGAAATCGGTAACATTTTTGATTGTTCCCTCAACAACATCGCCAACATGGATTCTCTCAAAGAGAGCTTTCTGCAGCTCAGCCTTTTTAGCAACCAGAAGCTGCTTGCGGTCACCGATGATTCTTCTTCTTCTCGGATTGAACTCGCTGATCACGAACTCGATCTCCTGACCGGCATATTTCTGAAGGTTTTTCTCATAAGTATCAGATACCAGGCTTGCCGGGATGAATACTCTTGCTTCATCTACGACTACGCTTAATCCGCCATCGAGAACCTGTGCTACCGGAGCGGTAAGAACCTCATGATTCTCAAAAGCTTCTTCCAGGCGTTTGTTGCCTTTCTCAGCTGCCAGACGTTTGTAGGTGAGAAGGACCTGACCCTCACCGTCGTTTACCTTCAGGACTTTGGCTTCCATTGTATCGCCAACATGGATCGTCTCTTTTAAGTCGAGGCTGTTATCGTTGGTATACTCACTCTTTGTGATGATACCATCTGCTTTATAACCGATATTCAGAATAATCTCATCATCTTTGACATCGATTACGGTACCTTCGACTACCTCTCCATTATGAATTGTTTTGAAAGACTCATCCAGCATTTGTTCAAAGCTCATTTCTGACATTGTTTTGAACCTCCTCAATAATATTATTTGGGGTTGATGCCCCTGCGGTAATACCTACGCAACTAACGGATTGTAGTGAATGCACATCCAAATCATCTAGTGTCTGTATATAGTAAGTATTTTCACATTCCTGTTTACATATTTCAAATAACTTCTGGGTGTTGCTGCTCTGTCTGCCGCCAATGACAACCATTGCATCCACCTCTTTTGCAATCCGACGGGCTTCTGTCTGGCGCTCCTCGGTCGCATTGCAGATCGTATTTAAAACATGTATATCATAACCCTTTTTTTCAAGAATTTCAACTAAATTATTAAATTTCTTGTAATTAAATGTCGTCTGAGACACGACGCAGAGCTTTTTTTCTCCCTTATAGGAGAAGTTTTCCGCTTCTTTTTCAGATTCCAGTACGAAAACTTCCGTGGAACACCAGCCCTTAATCCCTTCTACTTCCGGGTGACTGCCGTTCCCGATGATAATGATATTGTTTCCGGCTTCGCTCTCTTTCCGGACGATCTTATGGATCTTCAGGACAAAGGGGCAGGTGGCATCCACCAGATGAAGCCCGTTTTTTTCAATGATATCATAAATGTCCTTTGCTACTCCATGAGACCGGATGATCACGGTTCCTTCTGTGACTGTCTCAAGTTCTTCCGGAGAATCCAGAACAGCAACTCCTTTTTTCTCCAGATCACGGACCACTTCTTCGTTATGAATGATCGGTCCGTAGGTGTAAATGGGGCTGTTTCCCTTTTCCACCTCTTCGTAGACCGTATTTACGGCACGCTTGACGCCGAAACAAAAGCCAGCTGTTTTTGCACGGATCACTTTCATGCTTTCTTACGCTCCCGGTATAATTTTCCGATGGCCTCGACCACCTCATCAATATTCATATGGGATGTATCCAGATAAACGGCATCTTCGGCCTGTTTCAGAGGAGCGATGGCCCGGGTCATATCGCGGTGATCTCTCTCTTCGATCTCTTTTCTGATCTCGGAAAGGGCCTTTTCCACGCCTTTCTCCTGTAAATCCCTGTAGCGGCGCTCTGCCCTGGTCTCCACGCTGGCTGTCAGATAGATCTTCAGTTCTGCATCCGGCAGTACATTCGTACCAATATCTCTGCCATCCATCAGAACGTCATGAGCCTTTGCCAGATCTCTCTGAAGATCCAGAAGTGCCGCCCGCACTGCCGGTATGGCTGAAATTGTCGATGCCATATTGCCGACACTCTCTGCACGGAGACGGTCTGTCACATTTTTACCGTTTACCAGTACCTGCTGCTCTCCATTTTCGTAAGCAATCGATACCTTTACACTCTTTACCGCCTCTTTGACCTTTTCTGTATCCTCCGGAGAGACTCCTTCGTCTACAAGGAAAACGGCCAGGGCACGGTAAAGAGCTCCTGTATCTACATAGATAAAGGAGAGCTCCTGGGCCGTCCGGCGTGCGATGGTACTTTTGCCTGCACCGGCCGGTCCGTCAATCGCAATGTTGAATCCCATTGATAACCTCCTAAATTCCTTTTCCGGCTGCATAGGCGGTGGACCAGGCGATCTGAAGATTAAAGCCTCCTGTAAGAGCATCCAGATCCAGGATCTCGCCTGCAAAAAACAGTCCGGATACCAGCTTGGACTCCATCGTGGAAGGATTGACCTCCTTTACACAGACTCCACCTCTGGTAATAATAGCTTCATTATAATCTCTGAATCCGGTTACGGTCAACCTGAAATTTTTAATTTTTTCTACAAATTGCAATCTTTCTGTCTTTTCTATCGCATTTACCTGCTTTTCAGGCTCAATTCCTGATCTTTCTACCATAACAGGAATGAGTTTTGATGGAAAGAGACCGCCCAGGACATTCTTGAACTGTTTGTTTTTCTCCTTGGAAAAATCTCTCAGAAGGCGGTCATCCAGCTGCTCCGGGCTCAGCGCCGGTTTAAGGTCAATGGAAAGTGTCAGCTCCTGTCTGCGGAATTTCTTCGGCACCTGGCTGCTGGCACTTAAGATCAGAGGTCCCGTCACGCCAAAATGAGTAAACATCATCTCGCCGAAATCTTCATAAAAACACTTTTTCCCTGCAGAAAGGGAAACACGGACATTCTTAAGAGACAGTCCCTGAAGGCGCCGGCAATCCTCCTCTTTCACATTCATGGGAACCAGTGCCGGAGAAAGCTCTGTGATCTTATGCCCCAGCTTCTCTGCAAAATGATAACCGTCACCGGTCGATCCCGTACTCGGGTAGGAAAGCCCGCCGGTGGCAAGGATCACTGCATCTCCCGTTTCCTTTGTCCCATCCGAAAAAAGGAGACCTGTCACCCGTCCTTCTTCCGTAAGGATTTCTTTTGCTTCTATATTTAAATGTACCTGAACGCCAAGAGCACGCATCCTTCGTGTAAGGGCTCCGATCACATCAGAAGAATGATCGGACAGCGGAAACACTCTTTCTCCCCGTTCCACTTTTGTCTTCGTACCGTTCTCTTCAAAAAAAGCAATGGCATCCTGATTGGTGAAGCCATAGAAGGAACTGTAGAGAAACTTGCTGTTGCTGCAGACGTTATTGAAAAGGTCTTCCATCTCACAGGCATTGGTGAGATTACAGCGGCCTTTTCCTGTAATGTACAGTTTTTTTCCACATTTTTCATTTTTTTCAAACAGATGGACCTCGTGGCCTTCCTCCGCCGCCGAGATCGCTGCAAACATTCCGGCAGCTCCGCCGCCGATAACCAGAACTTTTTTCATGTTTTTCTCCTTCTCATACCTTGCTTCCCTGATGGAAAATCTCTATTTCACCATCAAAAGGATCCATCTCATCCCTTCCATACACCTGATAATCATCATAGAGCTGATCCAGTGTATCAATGGACTGCTTCAGGGAATCCTGATTTCTGAGACAGAGAGCCACGATCAGCGCATTGATCACGCTTAACGGAGCCGTCAGGGAATCCACCACAGACGCCATCTCACTTCTTGCAATGAGATTACAGGAAGAATAGAGATTCAGCGGCGAATGAATGCTGTCTGTGATGGAGATCACCCCTGCGCTCCGGCTGTTAGCCAGTTCCATGGCCTTCACAGTCCGCATGGAATATTTCGGAAAGCTGATGCCGATGAGAACATCACCTGCCCCGATCCGCATCAGCTGTTCAAAGATCTCACTGGCACTGTTCGTCCGTACCACATGGACCTCATCAAATAACATATTGAGGTAAAAGCCCAGGAAATCTGCCAGGGGTTCGCAGCTCCGGATCCCTACGATATAGATTTTTTTCGCATTCTGGATCAGTTCGGCTGCCATGGAAAAGGCCTCTTTGTCCAGGCTTTCCATCGTTCCTCTGATGTTTTCCATATCGGACTGAAGGATCTCCGTCAGCACCTCTTTTTCCGGTACCTCCGCAAATTTCTCTTTCATATGGAACATCTTTTTCATCCGTTCAGAAAAGCCAAGATTTTCCGTTGTTTCCTTATGTCCCTTCAGTCCCAGTTTTTCCAGCAGTTCCTGAAATGTACTCATGTCACTTTTTCCTCATCTTTCCACTCTTTTTCTTTTGTCAGTGAAGTTCATGCCAGACCGCATATGCGGTTGCCGCAGCAACGATCACGATCAGAACTACCGCAAAAATATTTAATCCCATATAGATAACCTCCGGTCTTTTTTATAAAACAATCGCTTTTTTCTGTTTTATGACCGGTTTTATCCTTCTGTCCGTCCTGCCTGTGTATATAGCGGATCACCGCTTCCTTCAGGGAAATGCAGGCCTCTGCCTGTTCTCCTGTCATACAGACAAAACGAAGCCTCAGGAGAAAATAAAGCACGCACAAAAGTTCCAGCGTAACTGTCACCATTCCTGATTCCCGTTCCTCCGCATGGCGTCTCATTCCGGGAAACAACCGGAGCATCAGTGTCCGGACTCCGGAAAGTTCTTCCACATTCACGTGCTCCGTCACGGAAAAGTGCTCACTCTGCCAGGTACAGGAAGCAGCAGGACTCCCTGCCGCGTATCCGCTGTTTTCCGGTCTCACACTGAGAAAAAGAGCGGAAAACAACACAAAAAAGCCGACCACAGCAGCTGTGATCTTTCTTTTCTTTCCTGTCATTGGCATAGAGCCCACCTCCCTTTTTCTGCATTCCGAATCGATCCTTGTAAAAATCCAGTACAGTTACGATACTATTATGATAACAAAATCCTGTCTTCTTGTAAACACCGGATTGGCAGTCAGGCGGACCGTCTCCGGCGGATCCCATAAAAAGACCAGGAACAGTCTCCTGCACCTGGTCTTTGATGAATCTCTACTTATTTATAATTGTGATCATACGGGATATGCTTTGTCCTTGGTATCTGCCTTAGTCGCATCTACCTTGGTCTGCTGCGCATCTCTGTATTTGAAGAAATCAGTAGCTACCTGCGGGAACAGAGCATAGGACAGAACGTCCTCCGGCTGTTCTTTGTACTGAGCCATCTCTTTTTCCAGAGTCTCAAGCTCCGGTTTTAAGAGATCTGCCGGACGGCAGGTGATCACTTCTGCATCGCCGATGCACTTCTTCTGTACTTCTTTGTCGAAGGGTTTTACAGTCTTTCCGTATTTACCACAGAGAACATCCTTTGTCTCCTTGGTAACCATCTTATAACGCTCGCCCATGATGACATTGAATACAGCCTGTGTACCAACGATCTGAGAGGACGGAGTAACCAGAGGCGGCTCACCGAGGTCTTTTCTTACTCTCGGAACTTCCTCAAGCACATCGTAGAACTTGTCCTCTGCATGCTGCTCTTTCAGCTGGCTGGTCAGGTTGGAAAGCATTCCGCCCGGTACCTGATACAGGAGAGTCTTGATGTTTACGCCCAGGTTCTTCGGATTCAGAAGACCGCTGTCCAGAGCCTCGTCACGGATTGGACGGAAGTAGTCAGCGATCTCAGCCAGAAGCTTCTGGTCCAGACCGGAATCGTAGGGAGTGCCCTTGAAGGTCTCAACCATAACTTCGGTTGCCGGCTGGGAAGTACCCAGTGCAAACGGAGACATCGCGGTATCGATCACATCAACACCAGCCTCTACGGCTTTCATGTAAGTCATGGAAGCAACACCGGAAGTATAGTGAGAATGCAGCTGGATCGGAATCTTAACGGTCTCTTTCAGTGCTTTCACAAGATCGGTTGCGGCATACGGAAGGAGCAGGCCTGCCATATCCTTGATACAGATGGAGTTTGCACCCATCTCCTCGATCTCTTTTGCAGTCTTGGTCCAGTAGTCCAGGGTGTAAGCATCACCCAGGGTATAGGACAGAGCTACCTGTGCATGTCCGTTCTCTTTATTGGCAGCCTTTACTGCGGTCTCCAGGTTACGGAGATCGTTCAGGCAGTCAAAGATACGGATGATATCAATACCGTTTGCGATGGATTTCTGTACGAAATACTCTACCACATCATCTGCGTAGGGACGATAACCCAGAATGTTCTGTCCACGGAACAGCATCTGCAGTTTGGTGTGTTTGAAGCCATCACGGAATTTACGAAGTCTCTCCCATGGATCTTCGTGAAGGAAACGAAGGGATGCATCGAAAGTTGCGCCACCCCAGCACTCTACGGAATGGTAGCCTACTTTATCCATTGTTTCTACGATGGGAAGCATCTGCTCTGTGGTCATTCTGGTGGCGATCAGGGACTGATGGGCATCACGCAGAATGGTCTCAGTAATTTTAATCGGTTTTTTTTCGATTTCAGACATTACTAAACCTCCATTTATTGCAGCTGTCCGGACTCTTACGTCTCCCGGACAGCATCAGTGTTTTATATTTTATACTCCAAAGATAGCCATGAAGGTACCTGCTGCTACAGCAGTACCGATAACACCTGCTACGTTGGGTCCCATTGCATGCATCAGAAGGAAGTTGGTCGGATCAGCCTCCGCACCTACTTTCTGAGATACTCGTGCTGCCATGGGAACGGCAGATACGCCGGCAGAACCGATCAGCGGATTGATCTTTCCATGGGTCAGCTTGCACATAACCTTTCCGAGCAGAACACCGCCTGCGGTACCGAAAGCGAAAGCAACCAGACCAAGGACAACGATCTTCAGGGTATCCAGGTTCAGGAAAGCCTCTGCGCTGGTGGATGCTCCTACGGAAGTACCCAGCAGGATAACAACGATATACATCAGGGCATTGGATGCGGTCTCGGTCAGCTGTTTTACAACGCCGGACTCACGGAACAGGTTACCAAGCATCAGCATACCAACCAGGGGAGCTGTAGTCGGAAGGATCAGGCAGACAACGATGGTGATCACAACCGGGAAAAGGATCTTCTCCAGTTTGGATACCGGACGGAGCTGCTCCATCTTGATCTTCCGCTCTTCCTCGGTGGTCAGAGCTTTCATGATCGGCGGCTGGATGATGGGTACCAGAGACATATAGGAATATGCTGCTACGGCGATGGGGCCCATCAGTGCGGTCTGTCCCAGTTTACCGGCAAGGAAAATGGAGGTCGGGCCGTCAGCACCACCGATGATGGAGATGGCTGCTGCTGCTGCTCCATTGAATCCCAGGAAAATTGCCAGGAAATATGCAACGTAAATACCGAGCTGTGCTGCGGCACCCAGAAGGAAGCTCTTCGGGTTTGCGATCAGCGGACCAAAGTCTGTCATCGCTCCTACGCCCATGAAGATCAGGGACGGCAGGATACTCCACTCATCCAGGATATAGAATACATGGAAAAGGCCCGGCGCTCCGTTGGTGGATTCTTCCGCACTGTACATGATGTCAGGATAAATATTTACCAGAAGCATACCAAATGCGATGGGTACCAGCAAAAGGGGCTCAAAGCCCTTGCGGATTGCCAGATACAGGAAAACGCACGCAACCAGTATCATCAGGTAGTTACCCCATGTCAGGTTAAAGAATGCCGTCTGATGGATCAGATTCGACAATGTATCAGCTACATATGACATGTTTCTACCTCCAATTTATTTAGTTCAGTGTTGCCAGGGTGCTGCCGTTCTCTACTGCGTCGCCTGCTGCTACTTCAATACTTGCTACGGTGCCGTCCTGCGGAGCGACAACCGGGATCTCCATTTTCATTGCCTCTACGATCACGATGCTGTCACCGGCTTTTACAGCCTGTCCGACAGATGCTTCGATCTTAACGACTTTACCCGGAACAGAAGCGGTTACTTTTACAGAACCTGCTCCTGCAGAAGCCTTCGGTGCTGCTTTCGGAGCAGCCTTGGGAGCGGCCTTCGGTGCTGCTTTCGGAGCGGCTGCCGGAGCAGCGGTTCCGTTACCCTCTTCAACAGTTACGTCATATGCGGTTCCATTAACAGTGATTGTATAAGTTTTCATTGAATTCTTCCTCCTATTGCTTATGCTCTTTTCCACTTGTTGGTTTTTGATCTCTTGATCGAGCGGACAACAAAACCGTCAGTGCTGGTGCTTCCTTCGTATGCAGCGATGGCTGCTGCGATGACTGCTACCAGTTCTCCGTCATCGGCAAGCTCCTCTTCCTGTTCTTCCTCAACAGCTGCCGGTGCAGGAGCTGGAGCGGGTGCGGCAGGCTTGCTGTCTTTTTTCTCTGTCAGCTTGCTGATATGCTTGAACTGGCCGATCAGGAAGCTTAAGAAAAACAGCATCAGGAATACGATACCGAGACCCATCAGAGTGTTTAAGCCGGCCTGCTCCATCTTCTCACCCATGGTGTAGTTGATGTTGAAAGCCATGCTCTCATAAGCACTTGTCTTTGTATTGGCGATAAGCTCTACATTTGCTGTCTTGTTCTCGTAGGTAACATCGGAATTGATGATCACATTGTTTCCGTCGGTGGTAACCGTCTGCTCTCCGACTTCCACGAAAGCTCCCAGCACATTCTTGGCATTTTTCCAAGAGGTCAGGGCCGCTGTGGTAAAATCATCATCCTGATCCAGAAACTTCTCGATATCTTCATCAGAAAAACCTGCGATCTTCTCGATCATGGACGCTGCAGCAGATTTAAAGGAAGCCACCTGATCCTCGGTCAGCACTTTATCCTTTGCGGCAAAGACAGTCACACAGGACAAGCATACCATGCACACAACAAGTGCAAGGCTCAGTAAGCTTTTTTTCATTTTTTCCTTCATATTATCCACCTCTCTTAAACCGTGCCGTGTTTTTTGCCAGGACGGTCTTCTCTCTTTGTGAATAACATTTCAAAAGCGCCGATCAGATACTTTCTGGTATCCTTCGCATCGATGATGGTATCAACATAACCTCTCTTGGCTGCGGAAAGAGCGCTGGACTGAAGAGCTGCATATTCAGCGGCTTTCTCATTGATCACAGCTGCATCCTCGCCGTCATACATGATCTTGGCTGCGGATTTTGCATCCATCATACCGATCTCTGCATTCTCCCAGGCATAGGTCATATCTGCACCGAGTGCTTTGCTGTTCATGATGGTGTAAACGCTTCCGAATGCTTTTCCGGTGATCACGTTTACTTTTGCAACTGTCGCATCTGCGAATGCATAGGTGAGCTCTGCTGCTGCAGTAGCAATGCATCTCTCAGAATGAGTATCTGCCTTGAAGCCGGTAAGATTGGTAAGGGTCAGTACCGGAATCTCAAAAGCGTCACAGAATTTTACGAATTTTGCAGCTTTTCTGGCTCCTCTTGCAGTCAGGACATCTGCATATTTCTCAGCTACATTACCATCCTCATCGTAGCTCTCGGTACGGTTTCCAACTACGCCGACGGTCATACCGTTCAGACGGATAAAGCCGGTTGCCATCTCTTTTGCATAAGCAGCCTTGGTCTCTACGAATACATGGTCATCGCCGATCTCGGAACAGATCACAGCCGGATCACCAACTGCATTCTCAAGAGCTTCAGAGGCACGGTTCAGATCATCGGTGCACTCCTCATAAGACATATCATCCTCGTTATTGGACGGGATCATGGAAATCAGCTCACGGATACCGGCATAAATCTCATCTTCACTTCCGGTGAAGTCTACAAGACCTGCATCCTCGCTCTGGAATTTTGCAGAAGCGGTGTCGCATTTGGACTCATGATTGCCCTCCAGCGCATTGGGGGAATTTACGAAAAGCTTTGCTTTCTCTGATTCCATAAAAGTAAAATCAGTCAGTGCAGGAACCAGTGCCAGTCCGCCGCCGCAGGTACCGAACACTGCTGTGATCTGCGGGATAACACCAGAAGCCAGTGTCTGTTTCAGATAGATCTCACCAAATGCATTCAGTGCATCGGTAGCCTCTTGGAGACGGATACCGGCACAATCGATCAGACCGATGACCGGAGCTCCCATCTTCATTGCCATATCATACAGGGCAGTGATCTTCTTTGCGTGCATTTCGCCGATGGTGCCGCCTAAAACTGCTGCATCCTGGCAGTAAACATAAACCAGATTGCCGTCAATGACACCGTAACCGGTAACAACGCCATCTCCCGGAGTTTCTTTTTCATGCATGTTGAAATCCGTTGATCTGGCTGTAACGTATCCACCGATTTCAACAAAACTGTTCTCATCAAGCAGAGCGTTGATGCGTGTGCTTGCCAAGCTTTGTGATGTGTTACTCATTCTTAGCCCTCCATTTGTAAAAGATTTACTATGAAAACTGTTGAAATAAAATTTTCAGCCGATTATAATTTTAGCCTGTTTCAGACAAAATAGCAAGCGTTTTGTTATATTTTTATTTCTTCTTATTATTATGTCTTCTGCAGCATCTGTTTATATTTCCAGATATTGCTCAAAAATTTTCAAAAAGCACCAGGTAAAATCCTTTTTTTCAACGGTTTTTCCGGCAATGACCGGGCAGGAAGCAACCGTTTCCCCGTTCAGCAGAAGAACTGCCTCTCCCTCCTGCTCTCCTTCCGCTACCGGTGCTTCCAGAATCTTCGGAAACGTCACCTTCAGCTTTACCTCATCCTGTTCGGAAAGCAAAAGCCGGAAGTCTTTTTCTCCGGACAGAAGGAGTGCCACCTCTGCCTCCCCATCGATCGTCTGACCCGGAAGAACTCCTTCTTTCACAGAAACTTCCCCAACCTCCTCCGGAAGTTCTATCCTGTTGTAGTGATAGGCCGAAAGCCCATAGGAAAACAAAGCTCTGGCATCACTCCATTTATAAGACTTGTTATTGGGCCAGCCACAGGCAAGAAGCGCGATGGTAAACGTCCGGTCACCATCACTCAATGCTCCCGTATAGCAATACCCGGCTTTACCTGTAAAACCGGTTTTCCCGGTCAGCGCCCCGTCCATCATCGAGAGAAATGCATTATGGTTCGTGCAGGAATACGTTCTTGTTCCGGCAAGATTGGAAAAGCTCTTTTCGCCCGTTCTGGTGATCTCCAGAAATTTTTCCTTTTTCGGAGACTGGCGGATACAATAACGAAGAAGCCTCGCCAGATCCCCGGCAGTCGTTTCATGCGGACCGTCTTCATCTTCCCAGTCCAGGCCGTTCGGAGAAACAAAATGCGTTTCCGTGCAGCCGATCTCCTTTGCTTTCTGATTCATCTCCTCTGCAAAAGCCGCTGTGCTCCCGGAAACCGCCTCTGCCACAGCTACCGCCGTATCGTTATGGCTTTCCAGCATCAGTGAATACAGAAGATCCTCCAGATAAAAAGCTTCCCCTTTTGACGCTCCCAGATGCACCTCCGGCTGTCTTACGGCCTCCTCGGAAAAGATCACCGGCTCTTCCGGTTCTCCTTTTTCCAGAGCCAGGATGCAGGTAAGGATCTTTGTGGTACTGGCATTTGCCAGCCGCTCTTCTCCGTTTTTTTCAAAAAGAATACGCCCGGAATCCGCATCCATCAGGACTGCAGAACGGGCGTACAGTGTTTCCGGCCCCTGATTTTCCTCTGCCTGTGCAGGACAGGTCAGCCAAAGGAAAAACAAAAACCAGAACCGCAGATATTTTTTTATTTTTTTCATGGATACCGCTCCTTTAAGCATCTTTCTGGAAAACTATATGCCAAAGGAACAGCCGATATGCTTACAGCAGCCCATGAAACAGGCAGCTTTCTCAGACATTCAGCCGGAGCTCCACCTCTTCCTCCGCTTCTGCCTTGAAGTCCTCTACCTGGACCGGGTTGATCGCCGGCAGATCCTCCAGCGACTGTACACCGAAATTTCTCAGAAATTCTTCCGTTGTCCCAAAAAGAATGGGGCGGCCCGGAGCATCCAGCCGTCCGATCTCCCGGATCAGATTGTATTCGATCAGCTTATTGATGGCATGGTCACATTTGACTCCACGGATCTTCTCGATCTCAATCTTTGTCACCGGCTGCTTGTATGCCACGATAGAAAGTGTCTCCATCGCCACATCCGAAAGTGCCGGTTTCTTTGGATGTCTGGCGATCCGGATGAGATCCTCATAATATTCTTTTTTGGTACACAGCTGAAAGGACTGATCCAGTTCGATGATCTGGATCCCCCTCTCTTTCTTCTGGTAATCCTTCATCATTTTCCGGATCGTTTCCCGTGTGGTTTCAGTATCTTCTCCGATAGCCTCTGCGATCCTTGAAAGCTCCACGGCATCCCCCATGGTAAAAAGTATGGCTTCGATCGCCGCTTTTCGCTTCTTCTCGTCCAAACGTGTCTCTCCTTTTATTATACAAAGTCGGCTTCAAAGGTCCGCCCCGGCGTCTCATCCGCATCTTCTCTCCAGTCGATCCGGATATCGTCAAAGGCATGTTCCTGAACAATCGAAATCTTCCCCATTTTCATGAGCTCCAGGATCACCAGAAAAGTGATCACCGTCTGCATTTTCGTATGCTGGGCGCCCAGAAGCTCACGGAAACTGACATGCTGCAGTCTCTTGATAGAACTCTCCACATAGATCCATTTTTCATCCATGTCCACTTCTTCTTTTTCCAGCGTCCCAAATGTGCTCCGGATGGGATCGATCCGGTCATTCTGCCGCTTCATGATGGTCTTGAACAGACTGTGAAGCCTGGAAAGGGTCACGCCCTCCAGAAGTTCGGAGGGATCGATCTCGGGCCGGTATGCCCGTACCTCCTCCGGGATCGTAGGTGCTTTGTACATCACATAGGCTGCATCTGCCTGCATATCCCGAAGCTCATAAGACATATATTTATAAAGCTTGTACTCCAGAAGCTGTTCCACAAGCTCCTGACGGGGATCCTCCTCCTCGCCCTCTTCGTTGACCTCTTTTGGAAGCAGCATTCTGGATTTGATATCCAGAAGTGTTGCCGCCATCAGAAGAAATTCACTCATCACATTCAGATCCTGCCGCTGCATCTCATGAATATATTCCATATACTGGGCAGTGATCTCCACGATAGGAATGTCATAAATATTTACTTTATTCTTGTCGATCAGATGCAGCAGAAGATCCAGCGGACCCTCAAACGCTTCCAGTTTTACAGGAATTCCCATCGTTTTTCCTCTCATTAACGTAACTGTTCTAAGCCGCAGCCCGTTTCTATTTTACGCGTAATTGCTTTTTTTGTAAAGAGTCAGCCATACCAGGTCACAACCGGAAGCTCTGCCGGGTTAAAAAAGCGCGGGGAGATCGTATGGTCTCCCAGACCTGCACTGACACAGAGCCAGTGGCCTTCTTCTTCAAAAATCCCTCTGTCATATTTGGGAAAAAGCTGAAACTGGGGACTGATCACACCGCCGATCCCCGGGATCCGGATATAGCCTCCGTGCAGATGCCCGGAAAACGTCAGATCCGCTCCCCACTTTTTGTAAACCGGAAAAAACATCGGGTTGTGAGCCAGCAATACCGTCTCCATTCCCGTTCTTTTCTCACCCAGCTTTGCTTTCAGTTCTTCTTCCGATGGAACTTTCCGGTTAAAACGGCTGAAGTAGGAAAGCTCCGCCTCATAACCGGAAAGAAGTACTTTCCGGCCGTTTTTTTCAAAAACCTCGGAACGGTTGTTCAGGATCTCCACTCCGTTTTTCCAGAGTCCGTATATAAAATGCTTATATACCGGCCGAAAGCCCTCAGAAGCCTGGTACCGCGTTTCATGATTTCCATTGCAGAAAAATACCGGATAATCTTTTGTCAGTTCTTTAAGGAAAGCAAAGGTCCTTCTATTGACGGTGGGACTTCCAACGATCATATCGCCGGTAACCACGATCAGATCCGGCGCTTCCAGGTGTACTGCTTCCAGAAGCCCCTCCTGGTTTTCTCCATAAAAACAGCCATGAAGATCACTTAAATGGGCAAACCTCAATGCCGGTCGTCCCGTATTTTTTCCCGCTTCCAGCTCGACTGTTCGAAAACGTTTCATGTACTTTATGCCCCCTTTTCCTCTGCTCATTCTTCAGATGCTCTGGTATCTTTCCCAGAGTTTTTTGAGATGATCCAAAAATTCTGCTTTTTTCAACGTTTCTCCCGCAACAATGGGTACTTCTCCCAGAATTTCTCCGTTCAGGCGGTAGACGGCTTTTCCAAGCGTCTCTCCTTTTTCAATGGGAGCCATAAGATCTTCCCGGAGAAGGATCTCTTTTTCCACTGCGGAAAAATCCATCCCTTCCGTATCCAGATATCGAAAACCTTCCTGGTATTTACAGGAGACAGACGGTTCGGTACCGCCTCTGACTTCCGCATCCGGCAGTGGATCTCTGTTCTCATCTGTATAAAGACGGCAGCTGCCAAAACCATAGTTGAAAAGCTCTGCTGCATTGCGAAACCTTGTCTTTGAATCCGGTCCTGCCATGATAACACTGATCAGGCGGATCCCGTTCCGCTCCGCTGTTGCTGAAATGCAGAAAAGCGCCTTGCTGGTGCTGCCTGTCTTCAGACCATCGCAGCCGTCATAGCTCCGGAGAAGCTTATTCGTATTGGTAAGACCAAATTCGCTGCTTCCTCTGGCTGTCACATGAGTGATATTCTCCATCCAGATCCTGGTATAGTCAAAAACCTCCGGATACTTTGTGATGAGCTCCCGTGACATCAGAGCAATGTCTCTCGGTGTTGTGTAATGCTCCTCTGAATCCGTAAGACCGCAGCAGTCCGTGAAATGCGTATTTTCCATCCCCAGTTCTTCGGCCTTCTGATTCATCCGGCTGACAAATTCCTCTTCCGTACCGGCGATGTGTTCTGCCATAGCCACTGCCGCATCATTTCCGGAAGCCACCAGAATACACTTCAGCAGAGTCTCTACGGTCTGTTTTTCGCCTTCCTCCAGAAATACCTGCGAACCACCCATGGATTTTGCATGGGCACTGGTGACCACTTCATCGGAAAGCTGTATTTTTCCGTTCTCCAGATTTTCAAAGATCAGAAGAGCCGTCATGATCTTTGTCACACTGGCAGGACTTCTCCTGGTATCTGCATCCTTTTCATAGATCACCGTCCCTGTGGAAGCTTCCATCAGAAATGCCCCTGGCGATTCAACCGAAAATCCCGCATCCACTTCTTCGGCTCCACAGACCTGAAAACTGAAGCTTTCAAAAACCAGTGAGATTCCCAGCCAGAGGACCAGCGCACAGGCTGCCGCTGTCCGTTTTCTTTTTTTCATACCTTTCCCGCCTTCCCGTCCTCTATCCATCGGTCCATCCAAAACCAATGGCAGACAAACATCTGCTGATCGTTACAATATAGGTAGCTCAGAAAAGGTTTATGCCTGTTTTTTTATTCTCAGACACGAAAAAAGCCTCTGAGCGAATTCCCTCAGAGGCTTTTGCCTGCACAGATTAGTTATACTTACGTTTCCGGGCAGCTTCAGATTTCTTTTTACGTCTTACGCTCGGTTTTTCGTAATGCTCTCTCTTACGAATCTCCTGCTGAATACCAGCCTTCGCGCAGTTTCTTTTAAAACGACGTAAAGCGCTGTCCAGTGTCTCGTTTTCTTTTACGATTACATTTGACATTGTCTCACACCTAACCTCCCTCCAGTTGTAAATTGTGCATCATAATACAACTGTCTGGGTATTTTAATAGCACTGATAAGAATTATACCACATTTTTTTTATCCGTCAACTACTTTTTTCGTTTTTTGGATTTTTATTTTCAGTGGATCTGTTCTCCCAGCAGTTCCGCAGCTGCTTTGATGGCCTCATCGATCATTTCCGGTTTCTTTCCGCCGGCCTGAGCCATGTTCGGACGTCCGCCGCCGCCGCCACCAACAATGGCAGCCATGCCTTTGATGAGGTTTCCGGCATGTGCGCCCTGCTTCATGGCACCATCCGTTGCCATGGCAAGAAGGCTTACTTTTCCGTCTTTTCCGGAGGCAAGGACAACTACACCCTCACCCAGTTTCTCCTTCAGCTGGTCACCAAGGTCACGAAGGCCATTCATATCTACATCTGCCAGTTTTGCTGCCAGAAGCTTCACGCCTTTGATCTCCTGTACCTGGTCCATAACATCACCCAGAGCATCCTTTGCCAGTTTGCTCTTCAGTGCTTCGTTCTCGCTGTGGAGTGCTTTCATCTCACTCTGAAGATGGGAGATCTTATTCTCCAGTTCTGCCGGGGTGGTCTTCAAGAGGGCACTGGCACGGTTCAGGCGGTCCTCCAGCTCCTGATAATAAGCAAAGACACCGTCGCCGGTCAGAGCCTCGATACGACGTACACCTGCAGCGATTCCGGCCTCGGAAACGATCTTAAATACGCTGATCATACCGGTATTTGCCACATGCGTACCACCACAAAGCTCCTTGGAGAAATCACCCATGGATACCACTCTTACATTCTCGCCGTATTTTTCACCGAAAAGAGCCATCGCTCCTGTCTTCTTGGCGGACTCTACATCCATCACCTCGGTAACGACCGGAAGATTTGCCTGGATCTCTTTGTTTACCAGAGCTTCTACCTTCTCGATCTCCTCTCTGGTCATCGGCTGGAAATGGGCAAAGTCAAAACGCAGTCTGTCCGGAGTTACCAGAGAACCTTTCTGCTCTACATGAGAACCGAGAACCGTTTTCAGGGCTTTCTGGAGCAGATGGGTCGCACTGTGGTTTTTACTTGTATTGGCACGGGCTGCTGCATCTACGGAAAGAGTAACCTCATCTCCTGTTTTAAACATTCCCTTCGTCACACGGCCGACATGACCGACCTTGCCGCCAAGCAGTTTGATGGTATCTTCTACGGTAAATTCTGCACTGTCACCGATACGGATCACACCGGTATCACCGATCTGTCCGCCCATGGTAGCATAGAACGGAGTCTCATCTGCGAAAATCGTTCCATGCTCTCCGTCAGAGATCGCCTCTGTCACTTCGGTATCTGTAGTCAGGACGGAGATTCTGGAAGTATGCTCCAGATGGTCGCCGTAGCCGACAAAAGCGCTGGTGACCTTCGGATCGATCTCATCGTATACGGTAGCATCTGCTCCCATATAGTTCGTCGTCTGACGGGCATTTCTTGCTTTGGTACGCTGTTCTTCCATTGCTGCACGGAAACCGTCTTCGTCCACACCGTAACCTTTTTCCTCCAGGATCTCTTTGGTCAGATCCAGCGGGAATCCATAGGTATCATAAAGTGTAAACGCATCTTTTCCATCCAGAGTTGTTTTTCCTTCTTCCTTCATGGAGGTTTCCATGCCGGAAAGAATATTCAGACCCTGATCGATGGTCTTGTTGAATTTCTCTTCTTCCTGGCTCAGTACCTTGAAAATGAAGCTCTTCTTCTCTTCCAGCTCCGGATATCCATCCTTGCTGCCTTCGATGACCGTAGCAGAAAGCTCTGCCAGGAACTGTTTGTCAATACCAAGAAGTCTTCCGTGACGGGCAGCACGACGGATCAGACGGCGGAGCACATAGCCTCTTCCCTCGTTGGTGGGCATGATACCATCGGAGATCATGAAGGTTGCAGAACGGATATGGTCAGTGATCAGACGGATGGAAACATCCTTCTTCTCATCGGTCTGGTAAGTCACACCTGCAAGTTCACAGACTTTGTTTCTCAGGCTCTGAATGGTATCCACATCAAAAATGGAATCCACATCCTGGACAACGACTGCCAGACGCTCCAGACCCATACCGGTATCAATGTTCTTCTGGATCAGATCGGTATAATGTCCCTCTCCGTCGTTGTTGAACTGGCTGAATACGTTGTTCCATACTTCCATGTAACGGTCACAGTCACAGCCTACGGTACAGCCCGGTTTTCCACAGCCGTACTTTTCGCCGCGGTCGTAGTAGATCTCAGAGCAGGGACCGCAGGGACCTGCGCCGTGCTCCCAGAAGTTATCCTCTTTTCCAAAACGGAAAATACGCTCCGGAGCAATACCGATCTCTTTGTTCCAGATCTCGAAAGCTTCGTCGTCATCCTGGTAAATGGACGGATACAGACGATCCGGATCCAGACCAACTACCTGAGTCAGGAACTCCCAGCTCCATGCAATGGCTTCATGCTTGAAATAATCACCAAAGGAGAAGTTTCCGAGCATCTCAAAAAAGGTGCCATGACGGGCCGTCTTACCTACGTTTTCGATATCGCCCGTACGGATACATTTCTGACAGGTGGTCACTCTGCGTCTCGGCGGGATCTCCGCTCCTGTAAAATAGGGCTTTAAGGGAGCCATTCCTGAATTGATCAGAAGCAGGCTTTTATCGTTATGAGGTACAAGAGAAAAGCTTTTCATTGCCAGATGTCCTTTGCTTTCGAAAAACTCCAGGAACATCCGGCGAAGTTCGTTAACGCCGTATTTTTTCACAATAAGTCCTCCATTCAAACGCTGATTCACTCAGCAGCTTTTATCTGATGATAACCTTTTTTACCTTTTTTGATCACGAGTGCGCCTTCTTCATCAAAATCTGCGGTGGTGAATACCTGTGCAACATCGGTGACCTTTTCATCATTTACTGTCACGCCTCCCTGCTGGATCAGACGGCGTCCCTCAGAACGGTTTTTCGCCAGCTTGGTATCAACCAGAAGAGTGATCAGATCTTTTCCTTCCTCCAGTTCTGCCTTCGGATAGGTGGTTGTCGGCATATCCTCACTCTTTGCGCCATGAACGAAAATGCTCTTGGCAGCTACCTGTGCTTTTTCTGCCTCTTCCTGACCGTGAACGATCTTGGTCGTCTCATAAGCCAGAACTTCTTTTGCTTTATTGATGTCAGCACCTTCCAGAGCTCCCAGTTTCCGTACTTCCTCCATCGGAAGGAAGGTCAGAAGACCTAAGCACTCTTCTACCTTGACATCCTCGATATTTCTCCAGTACTGATAGAACTCATAAGGAGAAGTCTTGTTCGGATCCAGCCAGAGGGCGCCCTTCATGGTCTTGCCCATCTTGATCCCATCACTGGTGGTCAGAAGCTTAAAGGTCAGTCCGAAGGCCGGCTTCTGCTCTTTTCTGCGGATCAGTTCTACTCCGCCGATGATATTGGACCACTGATCGTTTCCACCCATCTCCAGCTGACAGTTGTACAGCTGGTTCAGTTTCCAGAAATCGTAGGACTGCATGATCATATAGTTAAACTCAAAGAAGGTAAGTCCTCTTTCCATTCTCTGCTTGTAGCAGTCTGCGGCAAGCATACGGTTAACGGAAAAATGCACACCCACCTCACGGAGCATCTGCACATAATTCATATCCAGAAGCCAGTCTGCATTGTTGGCAACAATGGCTTTTCCATCAGAAAAATCGATGAACTGAGACAGCTGCTCGTGGAAACGCTTTGCGTTATGCTCGATGGTCTCACGGGTCATCATGGAACGCATATCGGATTTTCCACTGGGATCACCGATCATGGTGGTACCGCCGCCTAAAAGGGCGATGGGGCGGTGTCCGGCATTCTGCATGTGTTTCATAGCCATAATGGTCAGGAAATGACCGGCTGTCAGACTGTCTGCCGTGGCATCAAAACCAATGTAGAAGGTTACTTTCTCCTTTCCCAGAAGGTCACGGACCTCTGCGTGGGTCTCCTGTTCCAGGAAGCCTCTCTCCTTCAGAATATCGTAAACATTTGTTGACATGAACTTACTCCTCCTAGCCTTTTTTCATTTTGAAAAAGGATTTTTATCCACAATACCTACTAATATAGCATATGGCACCTGTTTTTTCAAGACTGGCAGCCACAAGTTTTTATACACCAGGATCCACGATCCGGTTTTCTCCGTCTGCAGCCTGCGTAGCCAGCGCATCGCAACGTTCATTTTCCGGATGGCCCGCATGACCCTTCACCCAGATAAACGTTACCTGATGAGGTTCCTTCGCCGCCAGAAGCCGTTTCCAGAGATCTACATTTTTCACAAGCTCGTTTTTGCCGCGCGTCCAGCCTTTCCTGATCCAGCCGTCGATCCAGTGTTCATTGAATGCCTTGATCAGATACTGAGAATCCGAATAAAGCTCCACCTCACAGGGCTTTTTCAAGGCTTCCAGCCCCACGATCGCCGCCATCAGCTCCATCCGGTTATTGGTCGTCCGGATGTAACCCTGACTGAATTCCCTTTCATGAAGATTCCCTCTGGGATCCACATACTTTAAAACAGCTCCATAGCCTCCCGGTCCGTCAGGATTTCCTCTGGCGGAGCCGTCCGTATAGATTTTTACCAACATGATGAAACCTCCCGTTTCCATTCTCCCGTCGCAAGAAAATGATCTGCCATATCCTGCGCCTTTTCGATCAGCTTCGGATCGTATCCCATGACGCCAAGAAGCTTGATGGCATTTCTGGATACTGCCCTTCCTTTAAAAAGACGATAATTAAAGAGCACATCATTATCCCGGACTTCTTCTTCAAAGTGATAGTTGTCATATCCGTTTTCCAGGATATGTGTCAGTTCGATATCATGCGTAGCCGCAAAACAGAGGATATCTTCCCGCTCCATACTTTCCAAAATCTCCGAGGACGCTGCGATCCGTTCCACCGTATTGGTTCCTCTTAAAACCTCATCCACAAAGCAGAGGATCGGCGTCTTTCCATCTGCCGCATCCAGGATCCGTTTCAGTGACTTGATCTCCACGATAAAGTAACTTTCGTTTCCTTCCAGATCATCCCGCAGCGCCATAGAAGTGCAGATCCGGAAAAAGTTTCCGCTCCAGGAATCCGCCATGCAGGTATCGATGGTCTGCGCCAGAATGGCATTGACCGCCACTGTCTTCAAAAACGTGGATTTTCCGGAAGCGTTCGATCCCGTAAGCAGAACGCCGCGCTCTGCTGTGATGGAATTTTTCACCGGTTCCGAGATCAACGGATGAAAAATATTCTCACAGGTCAGAGAAGCCCGGCCTCCCTTTTTCAGCTCCGGAACACACCAGCTCCCCTCCGACAGTGTCCGGAAGGACGCCAGAGCCGTGGCACATTCCAGTGCCCCCACCGCGTCGATAAGCCCTTCCAGATCTTCCATGTGGGCTGCCAGTTCCCGGATCACCGTGTTAAACTCGATCAGATCCAGATGGAACGTATAATTGATATAGTCAAAAAATACTTTCGTCAGTTCTCCATTCTCTCCGGCATTTCCACCCACCACGAAATGAGTGCTCCTTTTCAGCTTCCGGAGGAGTTTTCCCGCCTGAACGATCTTTTCCTGATAATTTTTCAGCTCCGGCGCATCTATTTTCCCGAAAGATTCTGATTCCTTCAAGATCTGGATCAGGCAGCTGCAGGAACGGAGAAACGGTTCGATCCGCTTCTTTTTCCTATAATAATAGTACCAGCTTCCAAACATCACCGCCAGAAAAAGGAGCATGCCAAAGGCTGCATTGACAAAAATGCTGCCGAAAGACGCAACAACGGCAAAGATCCAGACAAACTCCGGCCAGACCGCTTCAGGTTTCAGCTCCGCCAGATTGTAGATATAATCAAACATGGACTGACTCCCGGTTTTTCCGATCCTGGCAAAGCGGTATTCCATCTTTTCCCTTTCTTCTTTATGACTCCTGAAATACTCGATCAGCCGGTTCCGTTCCTGCAGGGTTTCCGGCTCCATAGCAGGCATTCGGAGAAGGCAGTAAAGATAGCCCTCTCCGATGCAGGACCAGGTGTGGTTCAGAAGCATGAAGATCCGGTCCATATCCAGGTCATTCCAGGTGATATCGTCAATAACGGGCAATCCTTCTTTTTTCCGATGGACATAATAATGGGAAATGGCATCAAACTCTTCCATGGAGTATTCCCGTTCCGGCCACTGCCCATAGGTCCTCTGGATCTTCCGAAAGAGTCTCTTTCTGTTTTTATAAGTTTCCCGGACCACAAAAACAGCAAAGGAAAGAAACCCCAGGATCAGAAGAAAAGCAATGGTCCGGTTGTCATTGTTTCCATTCATAAACAACCCCCTTTCTCAAGGAAAAAAGAAGCCGTGCCTTTTTTGATGAAGACACAGCTTCCTGTCATTTTTCTGCTTATTTCTCACACATCTTATAGATGGTGTGGATCAGCTGTTCGGATTCTGCCCAGCCAAGGCAGGGATCGGTAATGGATTTTCCATAAATATGCTCTCCCTGACCGATCTTCTGATTTCCGGGCTCGATATAGCTTTCGATCATAACACCCTTGACCAGAGTTTTCAGTTCCTCGTTGACATTCCGGCTGTGAAGCACCTCTTTGACGATACGGACCTGCTCGGCGTACTGCTTGTTGGAGTTGGAATGGTTGGCATCCACGATCACCGCCGGATTTTCCAGCTTACGCTCTTTATAGAGCTCCAGAAGAAGCTTCAGATCCTCGTAATGATAGTTGGGGATGCAGTTGCCGTGCTTGTTTACCGCACCACGCAGAATGGTATGTGTCAGCGGATTTCCGGTAGTCTTCACTTCCCAGTCACGGTAAATGAAGGTATGTCCATGCTGCGCAGCAACTACGGAATTCAGCATAACAGAAAGATCGCCGCTGGTGGGATTCTTCATTCCTGCAGGAACATCCATGCCGCTGACTACCAGACGATGCTGCTGGTTTTCGACAGAACGGGCTCCGATCGCCACATAAGAAAGGATATCGGAAAGGTAGCGCCAGTTTTCCGGATAAAGCATCTCATCTGCTGCCGTAAGGCCTGTCTCCTCAATGGCACGCATATGCAGCTTACGGATGGCTACCAGACCCGCCAGCACATCCGGTTTTTTCTCCGGATCCGGCTGATGGAGAAGTCCCTTGTAGCCTTCACCGGTCGTTCTCGGTTTATTTGTATAAATACGCGGGATCAGAAGAAGACGGTCGCCTACCTGGTCCTGAACTTTTGCCAGTCTTCCCACATAATCACATACAGAGTCCTCATTATCTGCAGAGCAGGGTCCGATGATCACCAGAAAACGATCGGACTTTCCTGTAAATATATCTTTGATCTCCTGATCTCTCTCTGCTTTTACGCGAGCGATCTTTTCTGTGATCGGATACTGAAGGCGAATTTCCTCCGGAGTAGGAAGTTTTGTCACAAATTCAAAGCTCATAATCATTCTCCTCTTTATCTTAAGATACTCGTAACCGTTCATCCTTTCACAGGCACGGGCCAAAATACCTGGCAGTGCAGTGATTTCTGAACAGCTACAGATATTTTTAACTATACGTCTTTTTATGCATTCCTGCAAGGTTTTTTTACTTTTGAAAAAACTTCCCCGTACAAAAGCAGAGCCGGAAGTTTTGCTTCTTCCGGCCCCGCCCTTCTCAGATTCCCTTAAAGGTAAAGGTAAATGTCATCTTTTCTTTTGTATCCAGGAGGTATTCCGGATGTGTCTTCGCTCCCCAGCTGTCATCTCCGCCAACACCCATCTGCTCTTTGGATACCCGTACCACGGTATAATGTACCTCCGGCAGTTCAAAGGGATGCATGGCATTCTCCACCTCATGCGGTGTGTAGGGAAGGGCAGAAAACTCGATCTGGTCTCCGGCAAAGAGCATTCCTCTGCCTTTTCTGTCCGTCACGGAAGCCCAGCGCACACCCACCTTGTTTCCACACTCCTGAGGAACCAGATATTTCGCCATATTATCGGCCACCAGATTCTTATAAACACCCAGTTTCGCTCCATGCATACGGTCTACATAGGTTTCTGACGGTCCATAGCCATACCAGGTTACATGATCATAATCCGCATCAAATTTGAAGATCACGCCAAATTCCGGCATGTCGCCAAGCTCCTTCACCGGATCATACGAAAGCGTCGTCTGAATGCTTCCATCACCAAATACCCGATAAGCCAGTTCGCATTCCGCTGCCGGTGTCGTGGGCATCACATAGGTAAAGGTGATCTCTGCCCAGTCATCAGTCACTTCGATCTTCGGTATCCTGGCTCCCGGATAATGACCACCGGTGGGATATTTATGAGAGAGATAGAGAGAAGCGATCTTCCACTGGGCATACCGCATGGGCATCAGGTTTCCGCAGTCATTATCTGTAGGTGCCCGCCAGAAGTTGGGCTTCGGGATCATCTCGATCATCTCCACGCCGCCGTACCGGTAGGAAACCAGACCGCCGTTCAGATAAGAGAACAGCACGTCAAAATTCTCTCCCTTTACGCCAAAATCATGAAGAGAACGGACCACACGGAATTTCGGAGTTTTCTTTGCTTCCTCCACGGCTTCTGCTTTATAAACTGCCTGTCCGAAAGCCACTTCATGACCTCTTTCGGCCCAGATCTTATCCTCTTTGAGACGGAAAGAAACGGTAATGACATACTCTCCGGGAAGTGTCTGCTCTTTCACCGGAAGTTCATACGTTTCCTCAGAAAGGGGCGCCACATGCGTTGCCAGCACTTTCTTTTCCAGAAGTCTTCCCTCTTTTTCCACTGTTACCACACAGTCAAAATCCTCTGTATTCACAAAGAGGTTCTTATTGATGACACGGACGTTCTTTTTATCTACGACCGCAGAAATGTTCTGATAGTTGAACTTTACTTCCTGCATTTTCGGAGATTCTCCCCGCTCGCCGCCATAGGCGATCCCGTTTCCGCTGAAATTATAATCGGTCGGCCGCTCGCCAAAGTCTCCTCCGTAAGCCTGAAACTCTTTTCCATACCGGTCCTTCTTATAGATGGACTGATCGATGTAATCCCAGATGAAACCACCCTGATAGGAAGGTTCTGTATCTGTCAGATCTGTATATTTATGCATACCTCCACAGGAATTCCCCATCGCGTGCGTGTACTCACAGCAGATGAACGGTTTACTCCTGTCATTTTCCAGGAATTTCTTAATGTCCTCTGCAGAAGTGTACATCTGGCTTTCCATATCGCTGGTGTCATTTCTCCGACGGTCATTGAAAACGCCCTCGTAATGAACCAGACGGGTAGGATCCAGTTTCCGGAAGAGCTGGGACATCTGATAGATGACTTCTCCGCCGAAGGATTCATTTCCACAGGACCAGATCAGGATCGCCGGATGGTTTTTGTCTCTCTGATAGGTGGAATTGATACGGTCCAGAAGCAGGCCTTCCCATTCCGGTTTATCATCCGGAACCACACCGGTATAATCTTTGCTCTGTCCTACCGTATCCCAGGTTCCATGAGTCTCCATATTATTCTCGGCAATCAGATAAATACCAAATTCATCACAGAGTTCATAGATTCCCACTGCATCCGGATAATGGCAGGTGCGGATCGCATTGATATTGTTCCGTTTCATCGTGGTCAGATCCCGGAGCAGTTCTTCCCTGGAAACATTCCGTCCGGTAACAGAACTGAATTCATGGCGGTTTACTCCTTTGAAAACAATTCTTTTTCCATTCAGCGTCATAATGGAATCCTTCATTTCAAAACGGCGGAAACCAACTCTCTGCGGAATCACCTCTGTGATCTTTCCTTCGACATCCATTACCTCGATCAGAAGATCATAAAGCTCAGGCTCCTCGGCACTCCAGAGCAGAGGATGCTCCATCTTCATCACATAAGTTTTTCCGTTTTCCAGCGCATCCTCCAGTGCTGCCTCTTCTTTTCCTTCTCTGGAAAGTGTAAAACGTACCTTTCCGGCAGCAGTCGTCTTCAGTGTCACAGTCAGATCTGCACTGGTATAGGTATCGTCCAGCAGTGTGCGGATCGTGAGATCCTCCACATGAACTTCCGGGATCGCATAAAGATAGACATCACGATAAATACCGGAAAAACGGTAAAAATCCTGATCCTCACACCAGCTTCCGCTGGTCCATTTGAAGACCTGGGCTGCCAGTTTGTTTTCCCCCTCTTTCAGATAGGGTGTCAGTTCAAACTCTGACGGGGTAAAGCTGTCTTCGCTGTAGCCCACAAAGCTTCCGTTAAGCCAGAGTGCCAGTCCGCTCTCTGCTCCCTGGAAAGAAATGAAAATTTTCTTTCCCTGCATGGATGCAGGTACTTCAAAATATTTCACATAACTTGCCACAGGGTTAAATTCTTCCGGTATTTCACCCGGTTTTACTTCTTCTCTGCCTTCCCATGGATACTGGACATTGGCATATTGCGGTTTATCATAGCCCTCCAGCTGAATATGAGCCGGAACACGGATATCATCCCATGACTTACAGCAATACGCTTCTCTTTCAAAACCGGGGATCGTGCTCTGATAATTTTTTGCATAATGGAATTTCCAGAGTCCGTTCAGGCTATAGCGAAATTCCTCTTTCTCCTGCTCCATAGCCTCCACCGAACGGAAATAATGATGATCCGAATGGGCAGCCACACAGTTTTCGCTGAAATAAGTCGGATCCTTTACCTTCCCGTAATGAAATTCACTCATGTCTTTTTACCTCCTTATCATGGAAAAAGAGGCGGATATCCTTTTCAATACCCGCCTTTTTTTGGTACCTTTATTTAACTGCGCCGGTGATACCTTCTGCAAAGCTCTTCTGGAAGAAGAAGAAAATAACAACCGTCGGGATCGTACAGATCAGTACACCAAGCATCAGCATACCATAGTCAACCACATATCCGCTCAGCAGGTTGGCAACCAGCATGGGCATGGTAATGGAGCTGTTGGTCTGCAGGATGATCTTCGGCCACATGTAGTTGTTCCATGCATTCATGAAGGTGATGATCAGAGCTGCTGCGTATGTAGATTTCATGGTCGGAATGAACATCCGGAAGAAAATACCTACCTCGCTCAGACCATCCAGACGGGCCGCTTCTATGATATCATGCGGGAAAGACCTGGATGCCTGACGGAACATCATGATCATGAAAGGCGTCGAAATCGACGGAAGCATGAAAGCTGCCATGGTATTGACCATCTTCAGTTTGGAAAACATCCGGAACAGCGGGATCATGATCGCTGCAAAAGGAACCATCATAGCTGTCAGCAGAATAGCAAATACGATATCTTTTCCTTTGTCATGATAGATCTCGAAGCCGTAACCAGCCAGAGAACAGATCAGAAGGCAGAGAATGGTCAGCACAGCCGCATTCCGGAAGGAATTCCAGAGGGCACGGGCCAGATCCTGATTTTCGATCAGTGCTTTGAAGTTTTCTGCAAGATAAGTACCCGGAATCAGTTTTCCTCTGGATACATCTACGCTCTTATTCGTAGCTGCACATGCCATATAATACAGCGGAAAAACAGAGAGCAACGAACAAATGGTCAGGAAAGTATACATTGCTATTTTTTTGCCTTTATTCATCGTTCATCACCTACTTTCATCTGGATCAGGGCCAGAACAGCTACCATCACAAGGATCACGATGGACATTGCTGCCGCATAACCGAAGTTCGGGCTCTGCACAAAGGATGTATTATAAATATAATGAGACATGGTCATCGTTGATTTACCAGGTCCGCCGTTGGTCAGGTTCAAAGACTCATCAAACAGCTGCAGGGTACCATTGGTAGAAGTAATGGTCGTCAGAAGGATCGTTGGCTTCAGCAGCGGAATGGTGATCTTAAAGAGGATCTGCCGCGGGGTCGCACCGTCGATCCTTGCCGCCTCGTAAACAGAATATTCAATATTCTGGAGGCCTGACAGATAGAATACCATATTATATCCGGTCCATCTCCAGATCAGGGCGATGATGATAACTGCTCTTGCCGTCCAGGCATTGGAAAACCACATAACCGGATTCAGTCCGATGCCGCGCAGAACGGTATTTACGAAACCGTCGTTGGCGAACAGGGAACGGAAGATCATGGAGTAGGATACCAGAGAAGTCGCACAGGGAAGGAAAATACAGGTTCTCCAAAGTCCCTTGAAGCGAAGGTCTTTGTTATTCAGGATCGATGCCAGGATCAGAGCCAGTGTCAGCATGATCGGCACCTGAATGATCAGATAAAAGAACGTATTGAACAGTGTCCCCTTAAATGTCGGGTCTTTCAGGATTCGGGTGTAGTTTGAAAAACCGTTGAACTTCAGATTGACGCCCAGTCCGCTTTTCAGTGACAGTATAAACGCCTGGATCATCGGATAGAAGCTCGTCCAGCAGATCAGAACCACACCAATGGAGAGAAAAGCCCAGCCTGTCAGGTTATGTCTTCTTTCCAATGTCATTTTTCTCTTTTTTTGCATGAAGCATACCTTCCCTTCTTTATATGGAAAAAGGTCTGTCCGCTGTCTTTTATGAACAACGGCTACAGACCTTATTCCATTTATCTTACTTTACTGTTTCTCTTCAGAGGAAACATTAAGCACCCATGGTGAATTCCAGAGTTTCCTGTGCGGTCTGAAGTTCAGAATCTACATCAGCACCAGTCTGGGTAATGTTGGAAAGTGCGGTACCTACAGCATCACGGGCATCATAGTAGAATGCGCCGGTGGTGTTGGACGGAGTCTTGGTAGCGAAATCAACGATTTTAGCGTAAACAGTGTCGCCGCCATAAAAATCAACCGGTACGTTGTATGCGTCAGATTCTCCAGCCGGAGCCCAGGTTGCCAGAGCGCCCTTGGAAATGATGTCATCATAAAGCTCTGTGCTGCCTGCGAAGGTGGAATTCAGGAAATCAACAGCCAGATCGGTCTTTGCGCAGTTGGAAGAGATTGCCCAGGAAGAACCACCGTTGTTGGAGTAGTTGGTAGCGCCATCTACATCGTCAAGCTTCGGCATATTGGTGACTGCCCATTTACCGGACTGATCTTCTGCTGCCTGAATGGAAGCCATGATCCAGCATCCGTTGAAGGTACTTGCTACGGTGGAGCTGTTCAGAGAAGAAATGTACTGATCCCAGTCGGTAACCTCTACCAGAGTACCGTCAGCAACCATCTGTGCATAGATCTCTACGCATTTTTTCAGAACTTCGTTATCAGCGATGTTAGCAGTTCCGTCTTCGTTGAAGAGGGAAGCTCCGCAGGACTGAAGCATCATCATGATCACATCCGGAGAACCTGCCTGAGCGGTCAGCATCGGAAGACCGGTCTTCTCAAGAACTACTTTTGCCTTCTCCATGTAATCAGACCAGGTGATGTCTGTGAAATCATCTACGGTGTAACCAGCCTGCTCGATGAGATCGGTACGAACTGTATTGATAACAGCACCGTTATCAAACGGAACGCCATAATTTACGCCATCCAGTGTGGAATAAGCAACCTTTGCCTCAGAGAACTGAGAGAAATCAATACCGGAATCGGTCAGATCAGTAAAGATGTCCGGATAGAAGGTGGCATATTTCTGGAAGGAGTTATCCTGCATCAGGAAGATATCCGGAAGTGTGCTTAAGTCACCAGCATTTACTGCTGTGGTGATTTTGGACTCGATATCATCGGACTGAATCTCAGTAACCTCTACCTTAAAGCCCTCATGATCTTTCGCATAGATCTCTGCTGCTTTGTTGATCGCATAGATATTAAAGTTCGGATCCCAGGTCCATACGGTCAGTGTGTTGTCATCCTCGCTTGCAGCCGCCGGAAGAACAGCCCCCCATAGAAAGTACCATTGCGCCTGCCAGCATACATGCCATTACCTTTTTCAGTTTCATACTGCACATCCTCCTTTAATGTTTTGTACATTTTCACCAGTATTCGACTTTTTCCGTTTCAAAACGCTTGAACAACTTGTATAGTTTTGAACCTTTTATTCTGGCGAATATGTGAATATTGTACTCTATATCCTTTTCCTGCGGGGAGCATTTTCGACCAAAAATAAGGCATTTTTTATCTTTTTTGTGATTTTATCCTTTCTGTTTTAGATATTATAGACAATAAAAAGCTCTCCCTTTTCCCACTAAGGAGAGCTTTTTGAACAAAAGAATTATCGAATACTTGGGCTTTTTGTCCTATATTGCAGATAAAACTTCTTTAAAAAAGTATTTTCTGTCCTTTCCCTCTGCTTTTTCTCCAGGCATGCGGCGAAATGCTGAGAAAACGTCCAAAATTTCTGTTAAAGGTGGACATGGAGACAAATCCGGTTTTCACAGCGATCTCCTCCAGAGAGGCATTTGTTTCCAGCATCAGCCGGCAGGCTTCACGGATCCGGACCTTATTCACATATTCCATCGGCGTCATCTGCATGTTCTTTTGAAAAAGGCGGCGAAAATGTGTTTCACTCAGGCCACAGACAGCAGCCAGATCTCCTGCATGAAGAGGCTCTCTGTAGTGCTCTTCCACATATCGAAGAGCCGCCTCCACCTGCCTGATCTCTTCTTTCCAGAGATTTTTCCCGACAACCGGAAGTCTTTTATCTGAAACCAGAGCACCGGCCGCCTCTCCATCCAACCGGGCGATCTCCATGAGAAAAGCCAGAAGATAGCCTTTTACGCTCTCCTGATAGAACTCGCCTTTTTCTTTCATTTCCCGCAGGAGCTCCTGTACCAGATCTCCAAGCACCGGGTTCTTTTCATAGGTGAGAAGCCTTGCTCCTCTGTTGATCCTCCTGCAGACCTCTTCTACCAGACGGTTTCTCCCCGGATAAAGGTCCAGCAGAAACCGTTCCATATCAATAAAGAGAAATTCCCAGTAGTCCACCCCTCCTTTTTCACCCTGGATGGCATGGGGGCAGTTTTTCGGTATTACCGTAAACATCTGTGAAAAATAAGGGAGATCTCCGTTTTCCATCCGGATCACACCCTCTCCCTCGTAGCAGTAGCCTACCTCCAGATGATTGTGAAAATGAAGACTTTCTCCTTCCGAACCATATTTCCGTTTCCATTCCGCTCCATAAAGTGCCAGCAGATAACTCTCCCTTGGAATATCATAAAAGCGGAAAAAAATCTTATCCATTGTTTTTTTCTTCGTCATGTTTTCTCCCCAATCTTTCTTTCCTATCCCTATCATATCAGCTTTTGTATCTTTTTTGAATCCTTATTATATTTTTCTCCGAGAACGCAGATCTTTTGACACTGCAAGCATAATGTGGTAGGATAATAAAATGATGTTGTGGTAACCGTCCAAAGGAGGAATATTTATGACAGACAAAGCCCGACCTTATTTTCCCATGTTTGTGGACATTTCTCATAAAAAAGTCGTCGTTGTCGGCGCCGGCACCATTGCCAAACGCCGGATCCGCACACTGGTGGATTTCACCGAATGTCTGACCGTCATTGCGCCTGAGGTCAATCCGGAGCTTCTGGAGCTGCAGGCTCATGGAAAGATCCGGATCCTGAAAAAACAGTACCAGAGAGAAGACATCTATGATGCCGACCTGGTCATTGCCGCCACCAATGACCACCAGACCAACGAAGATATTTACAGTGTATGCAAGTGCATGGGAATCACCGTCAATGTCTGCAGTGACAAAAACAAATGTGATTTCTATTTTCCCGGTATCGTAAAAAAAGACAATCTCGTAGTCGGAATCACAGCCAGTGGAAACAACCACAAGGCGGCCCGTGAAACCTCCGACCGCATCCGGAAGCTTCTCAATCATCCGGAAACCTGAAAAAGACGAATCCTCAGGATCTTTTCCCGCTGGATTCGTCTTTTTCATTCAGACCGTCACTGTTTCTTCACGTTCTGCTCTCACTGCAGATCGCGAAGCTGCTGCACTCATCCTCTCGGATGAGCCTTCGCATATACACTTTTCACATGGTCCACACTGAGATTCAGGTAGGTCTGCGTGGTCGTGATATCTGCATGCCCCATCATCTCCTGGACCGCCTTCAGATCTGCTCCGTTTTGCACCAGATGAGCAGCAAACGAATGGCGGATGGTATGAGGTGTGATATCTGTTTCGATCCCGGCCTTTGCCGCATATTGCTTGATCAGCTTCCAGAACCCCTGACGGCTCATAAGGTGACCGGAGCAGTTTACAAAAAGATAGGCACTGTCTCCTTCCTTCAGAAGCTCTTTCCGGGCCGATCCCAGATAAGTTTCCAGTGCTTCCCGGGCTTTCGGACCATATGGGATCACCCGCTCCCGTTCCCCGTCCCGGCAGATCACATAAGAAAGACGCTGGTTCAGATCTTCTGTCTTCAGCGTAATGAGTTCCGTCACACGCATGCCTGTAGCATAAAGCAGTTCCAGCATGGCTTTGTCACGGATCCCTTTTGGCATTTCCGGATCCGGCTGTTCCAGAAGGCTTTCCACCTCTTCCACTGTCAGGATCTCCGGTGCCTTCCGGTCGATACGCGGAGCGCGGATCTGACTGGTCGGATCCTGAAATCTACGGTCCGTGTCACAGAGATAGTGAAAAAAGGCTTTCATGGAAGCCACATTTCTGGAAACGGTAGCCGTGGAAAAACCTTCCCGTTCCAGGAAAAGGATATAAGAATTCAAAGAAGTGGCTGTCACGTCCTCCGGCGCATGAATCCCCTTTGCAGCCAGAAAAGCAGCCAGTCTTTTTAAATCTCTTTCATAAGAACTCATTGTACTCTTCGACGCATTTTTTACCTGCATCAGATAAGTTATGAATCCGGGAATCTGTTTTTCCATAAGTCGTATGCCTCCGCTTCTTTATCAGATGTTAATTATAGTCGATTTCTGTCAAAATTCCAATGGCAGTTTCTACAAAAAATACATTTCATTTCAAACCACCAGATATCGTTTTTTCTTAAGATTTTCTGAACTAAATCTTGCGTTTTTCTTTCACAGGAATAAAAAAAGAAGGCGCAGATTCCATGGATTCAGATAGCTTTCCGTCAAAATACCCAAAAAGAAAAGAACCGTACTGCCCATCAGCTTCCTTCCAGGAAAAGCTGCCCAACAGTTAAAACTCCATTTCCACTCTGCCAGCCCCTGAAGCATAACGAGAGTTCCTACCGCGTAAAAGATTCCCTGAGGCAATACAAGGAGCAATCCTGTTCCAACTCCCTGAAAGCCGAATTTCAACACAGAAATCCCCAGGATCGTACCAAAAGAAAAACCAAGCCAACCTCCTGCAAAAAACAACGGAAGATGGACTCCAGCCACCAAAAAGAAGGCAGGAAAAAAAGCCACCCATTTCATCCGTTTCCCCAGGAAACACCCCAGAAACTCTCTTTTTTCCCAGCTTCGGTATTTCAGCCGCCGAAGATAAAAATCGCTGATCAGTCCTGCCTTCTGAAGATAATAAGATCTCCCGCACCAGATGATCAGAAAAGAGAACAGAACCCCCGTCAGGAAAGCAGCTGTAAAATACCGCATCATTGTCTCACCCGGATAGCGGATCTTCTTCATAGCATCGTCCTTTTCTCCTCTTCTGTCTCTATTTCTATGCATTCTGTTTTCTTTCCATGAAAAAAGGCAGCGGATTTTTCATCCACTGCCTCACTAACATCTCTTTTATTTTGCGTAATCCACCACGCGGGATTCTCGAATAACGCTGACCTTGATCTGTCCCGGATATTCCAGCTCTGCTTCGATCTGCTTGGAAATATCGCGGGCAAGCAATACCATATCGGCATCGCTGACCTGTTCGGGCACAACCATGATCCGAATCTCTCTACCTGCCTGAATAGCAAAAGATTTGTCTACTCCCTTGAAGGAGTTTGTAATATCTTCTAACTGTTTTAACCGATTGGTATAAGTTTCCAGAGTCTCTCTTCTGGCACCCGGACGGGCTGCAGAAATCGTATCAGCAGCCTGTACAATACAGGCGATCAAAGATTCCGGCTCTACATCTCCGTGATGAGATTCCACCGCATTGATGACTGTTCTGGATTCTTTATACTTCTTACAAAGATCAGCACCGATCTGAATATGGGAGCCTTCCATCTCATGATCGATAGACTTACCAATATCATGCAGAAGACCTGCACGTTTGGCAAGACGGACATCCACACCGATCTCTCCTGCCAGAAGACCTGACAGCTGAGCAACCTCGATGGAATGTTTCAGGGCATTCTGACCGTAACTGGTACGGAACTTCATGCGTCCCAACAGACGGACAAGTTCCGGATGGATGCCATGTACTCCGACTTCCAGAGTAGCGGCTTCTCCTTCCTCCCGGATCATGTTGTCCACTTCTCTCTGCGCTTTCTCCACCATCTCTTCGATTCTGGCCGGATGGATACGTCCATCTACGATCAGTTTCTCCAGAGCGATCCTTGCAACCTCTCTGCGGATGGGATCAAAGCTGGAAAGGATAACGGCTTCCGGTGTATCATCAATGATCAGATCCACGCCTGTCATGGTCTCAAGGGTACGGATATTTCTTCCCTCACGACCAATGATACGACCTTTCATCTCATCATTCGGAAGCTGTACCACAGAGATCGTGGTCTCGGATACATGATCTGCCGCACACTTCTGGATGGCATTGACCACATACTCCTTCGCTTTCTTGCCTGCGTCTTCCTTTGCTCTGGCTTCCAGCTCCTTATAGAGCTTCGCCGTGTCATGCTTTACTTCGTCTTCAACAGTTTTTAAAAGATACTCTTTTGCTTGTTCGGAGGTCAGACCGGAGATTCGTTCCAGTTCCTGTACACGTTCTTCACTGAGCCGTTCGATCTCGCTGCTCTTTTTACGCAACTCATCTTCTTTGGCTGTTAAACCTGCTTCCCGCTTCTCAATGGCATCTGCTTTCTTGTCCACTGCTTCTTCTTTGGAAAGAACACGCTTCTCATATCTCTGAAGTTCGGATCTTCTCTCCCGGGTTTCTTTCTCGAGATCGTTTTTCGTCTTTAAAGACTCTTCCTTTACTTCGAGTAATGCTTCGCGCTTCTTTGTCTCTGCAGTTTTCAGAGCGTCATCTATTATCTTCCTGGATCTCTCTTCCGCACTTCCAACCTTGGCTTCCACCGTCTTTTTATACTTGGAAATGGAAATAGAGTAGGTAATAGGAACAGCTACCACAAGAGTGATGAGAACAGCTATAACCGCTATTACTGCACCTGGCACAGGAGCACCTCCTTATTAGATTTTCATTGTACAAATACAACACTTGAATTGTATACTGTTTTGTGCAAATTGTCAAGAGTATTCATTCTGCATTTCGCTGCCGCCTTGCAGGACTTTTCTTACTCCGGAGGCGGAAAAACCCCTGCGCATAAGAAACGCGTAAAGCTTCTGTTTCTCTGCCGGAGTACAGTTTCCGGGATCGATCTTCTTCTTTTTCACCCACTTGCGGATCAGCACTTCTTCATCCGGTCCTTCCTGTTTCTCCATCGCCCGCATCAGTACCTCTCTCGGTACTCCTCTTTGCGTCAGTTTCTGTTTCAGCTGCATGGTGCTCAAAGACTCGCCGTGCGTCCGGATATAATTCTCCGCATATCTGGCATCATCCAGATAATGAAGGTCTTTCAGCCACCGGATCACCCGCTCGATCAGCTCTTCCGGATAAAGATTCTGCTTTAATTTGGTACGGAGCTGATATTCTGTCCTGTCCATGCTTTTCAAAAGATAAAGACAGCGCATACGGATCCGTTTCCAGAGGATCTCATCCATGATCTCCCGATATACCGCTTCCGGAAGTTCCTGGTCTTTCTCTATATGACAGAGGGACAGCTCACCTCTGTAAAGTACAAAGGCGGGCTGTCCGTCCAGATAGACCTTTCGCTTTCCGCTTCCGCAGTCTTCGATTTCAGTCACGATCATTCTTCTGTCTCTCCGTCAAAGAAATTCTCCAGGTCTTCCCCTGAGATTTTCTCTTCCGTTCCGGCACTCTCTACCACATCACCCTGAAGGCCGTAATGTTCCCGTACGGCAGTCTCGATCTCAGCCATCTCTTCCGGGTGCTCACGCAGATAGAGCTTTGCATTCTCACGTCCCTGACCGATCTTGGCATCATTGTAGGCATACCAGGCACCACTCTTATTGACGATCCCGAGATTTGCTGCCAGATCCAGGATATCACCCTCACGGGAAATTCCCTTACCGAACATGATATCAAACTCTGCTTCCTTGAAAGGCGGAGCGATCTTATTCTTCACCACACGGATACGGGTACGGTTTCCTACGACCTCACCGCCCTGCTTCAGAGACTCGATACGGCGTACATCCAGACGGATGGAGGAATAGAATTTCAGGGCCCGGCCTCCGGTCGTGGTCTCCGGATTTCCGAACATCACGCCTACCTTTTCACGCAGCTGGTTGATAAAGATCACCGTACAGTTGGATTTGCTGATGATACCGGTGAGTTTTCTCAACGCCTGGGACATCAGTCTGGCCTGCAGACCCACATGACTGTCTCCCATATCTCCTTCGATCTCCGCCTTCGGAACCAGAGCTGCCACAGAGTCTACGATGATAATGTCCACTGCTCCGGAACGTACCATGGTCTCTGCGATCTCCAGTCCCTGCTCACCGTTGTCCGGCTGGGAGATATAGAGGTTATCGATATCCACGCCGATATTTTTCGCATAGACGGGATCCAGTGCATGCTCTGCATCGATGAAACCGGCGATACCGCCTCTCTTCTGGACCTCGGCTACCATATGAAGAGCTACTGTGGTCTTACCACTGGACTCCGGTCCGTAGATCTCGATCACACGTCCCTTGGGAATACCGCCCAGTCCCAGCGCAATATCAAGGCTTAAGGAACCGGTGGGAACGGTCTCCACATTCATGCTGGCTCCGTCACCCAGCTTCATTACCGCACCCTTACCATAATCCTTCTCCAGCTTTACGATGGCGGCTTCCAGTGCTTTTAACTTTTCTTCTCTGTTTAATGCTTTCTCATCCTGTTGTGCCATTTTCTTCTCCTTTTATATATCGTCTCACAAGAACACTTGTTTAGAACCTATGTTCGTTTCTTTACCTGTGTTCTATAGTAGTATAAATTTTAACGGTTGTCAATGGTTTTCTTTTTCATTGGTGGAATGTTTTGGCAGATCTGCCGGAAGGGGTTTTCACAGAAAAAGCAGCCGAAAACTTCGGCTGCCTTTATTATACGCGGTAACTGTATTTTAAGTCAATATGGAACTTCTCAGAATCCGGTCAGATCTCCTGCTTTTCCACAACTTCTCCCTGTTTCTTATAGATGCTTTCAGCCGGAACCACACCGCGGACAGAAGAAAGCGGATAGATATTGGAATCGTGGCCGATGACGGTACCCGGATTCAGGACAGAACCGCAGCCTACCTCCACCCGGTCACCCAGCATGGCTCCGAATTTTTTCAGTCCGGTCTCAAGCTTTTCTTCTCCTGCCTTGACAACCACCAGTTTTTTATCTGATTTTACATTGGAGGTAATGGATCCGGCGCCCATATGAGCCTTGTATCCCAGTACGGAATCTCCCACATAGTTATAATGCGGTACCTGTACTTTATTGAAAAGCACCACGTTCTTCAGTTCCGTGGAGTTTCCTACAACAGCCCCCTCACCTACGATGGCATTGCCGCGGATAAATGCACAGTGACGGACCTCTGCTTCTTTCCCGATGATGACATTTTCACCGATAAAAGCGGTCGGTGCCACTTTGGCAGAACGGGCGATCCAGACGTTGCCTTCTCTTTTTTCGTACTCGTCTTCGCTTAAACGGCTTCCGAGCAGCGGGATAAAATCTTTGATCTTTCCCAGGATCTCCCACGGGTACTCTGCTCCTTCAAAAAGCTCTGCTGCAATGGTTTCCTTCAAGTCATAAAGATTTTCGATTTTACATGTTTCCATCATGCCTTTTGTGCCTCCTTTTTGGCTGCTGCCCGTTTCAAAGCGGGCTTTGTTGTTTTCTGATAATAAGGAGAAAGCCGGTCAAACATACCTTTCAATGCTGTCTGATAGCTTCCTGCCATCACCTGATCCGTATGGCGGCGGATAAAACTGGTCAGCTTCACCATATATTCTTCCTGCGAGATCGTTCCCTCCGCCACATAAGTCAGGCCTTTTTCCCAGCTGGCTGTAAGCTCCGGGTTTAAAAGAGACCGGATTGATACATTGACTACACAGAAGATCATCTCACCCAGCTGGGTCGGTGTCAATACCTGAGTTTTCTTATTCAGTGCCAGATATTTGTTTGCCACCAGTTTTTTCAGGATCTCCGCCCTGGTAGCACTGGTGCCGATGCCGCTTCCTTTGATCTGCGAACGGAGTTCTTCATCTTCAATGAGCGAACCGGCATTCTCCATAGCCAGGATCATCGAACCGGAATTGTAGCGTTTGGGCGGAGAGGTCTCACCTTCCTTGATCGTAAGGGATTTTACCGGAAGAACACTGCCCTTTTTCAAGGTGGAAAGAGCATTTAAAAGTGCAGGATCCGCATCCAGGTTTTCTCCATCCCCTTCCGTTGCCTTTTTCTCCTTTGGCATACCGGCCACCTTGAGATACCCGGGCTCCTGCAGAATACGGAAGTTGGAAAAAAACCGTTCCTTTCCGATCATGGACACCAGACTGACCTTCTGATAGACCGCCGGCGGATAAAAAATGCTCAGGAACCGCCGGACGATCATCTCATAGATCTTTGCCCCGTGACCACCGACTGAACGGAGGGCATTCAGCCCCTGCCCGGTCGGAATGATCGCATAATGGTCGGTGATCTGTTTGTCATTGACATAACGGGTAGAAGCAATCTTCTGAAAAGCCTCTCCTGCCAGAATCTCCTGTACAAAGCCTCCGGCATAATCAAGGGCTGCCAGCCCCCGGATATTTTTATAGATCTCTTTTGACACCGCTGTGGAAAGGACTCTGGCATCGGTTCTCGGATAAGTCACCAGTTTCTTTTCGTAGAGCTCCTGAACAATTTTCAGCGTTTCATCCGGACTGATCTTCAGATAGCGCGAGCACTCATTCTGAAGCTCTGCCAGGTTATAAAGAAGCGGAGGATTTTTTGTTTCCTTTTTCTTCTCCATACGCTCCAGAACTGCCTGCAGGGGCTGATTTTTCTCCAGTGTACGGATCAGCTCTCTGGCGTCTTTTTCTTCTTTGAAGCCGTTTTCCTTATAAAGCTTCGGAGACTGGTACCAGTCGGATCCCTCTACCGCCCGGAATTCTCCGGGAAATTCTTTTGCCTCGCCGATGCTCTGCGAAGCCACGACCCGGTAAAACGGTGTTTTCACAAAGCTGCGGATCTCCCATTCCCGGCGCACTACCATGCCAAGGACACAGGTCATGACCCGTCCTACCGAGATCACCGTATAACGGGTTCCCAGATAATTGGAGATCGCATTTCCGTACTTTAACGACAGAAGCCTGGAAAAATTGATCCCCATCAGATAGTCTTCTTTTGCCCTTAAATAAGCAGAATTTGCAAGATTGTCATATTCTGAAAGATCCCTGGCAGTCTGGATCCCGTGAAGGATCTCTTCCTCTGTCTGAGAATCGATCCAGACTCTCTTCCTCACCTTTCCTTTTACTCCGGCCATCTCTTCCACCAGACGGTAAATATACTCTCCCTCCCGTCCGGAATCGGTACAGACATAGATCACGTCAATGTCCTTCCTTTTCAGAAGACCGCTGACGATCTGGAACTGCTTCTTCACCGACGGAATCACTTCATAGAGAAATTTTTCCGGAATAAAGGGCAGCGTAGTAAGACTCCAGCGTTTGTATTTTTCATCATAAACCTCCGGATAACTCATAGTGACCAGATGGCCAACGCACCAGGTCACCACAGAATCTTCGCTCTCCAGATAACCGTCCTTCCGGACGCCGTTTACACGAAGCGCCCTGGCAAATTCCTGGGCCACGCTTGGTTTCTCTGCAATATATAATGATTTTCCCATTCAATTAATTCCTTTTTCCAAATGTTAAATCTTTTTTCTGAAAGATCAGAACGGCAAGACCGTAAAAAACAATTCCCAGCAGGAGAAAAAAAGCTGCTGCAAGACCTCCATTATCAGCCAGAAGACTCTCCTGTCTCAGAACAGAAAACACGGTAAATCCTCCCGGTATCTCAAGCCAGCCACCCAGGCCTCCGAGAAGATACAGAAAAAAGCTGCCTCCTGTCAGTCCCCAGAGAAGCAGACGGCGGGTGTTTTTTCCAAATCCGGAGCAGGAAACCAGAAAAGCAAAGCCCCCCAGAACAAACTGGACAGCAAAAGCTTCCAGACTCTGAAAAAGAAAAGCCGCTGCATTCTGTGTATCCGAACAGAAAAGACCGCTAAAAAGCAAGCCGGCTCCGGAAGAGACCGCGAGCATAAAAAACTGATCCAGCACCAGAGAAAATGCTTCCGTGCGGATCACGTTTTCTCTCCCCAAAGGAGTCACAATATAGCAGATCAGCCTGCCATTCTCCATTCCCTCCGCTACCAGCTCTTCTGCCCGGCGAAGGGTATACAGCGTCGGCAGCAGCAACACCCAGAAGCCAAAGAAAACGGTTGTAAGGGTGCCGGAAACAGACGGATCAGAAAGCTTTAAAGAAACCAGCTGCAAAGCCGGATCCAGAAAATATTCTTCCAGCTCCAGAAGAAGACTTTTCCCTGTCGGCACACAGGAGAGGATCAAAAGCAGCTGGATCAGACAGAGTCCAAATACCGTCAGACACCATTTTTTCCAGGTTTCTTTTACATTTTCCAGAAATACAGCAGAACTAATCACGGATCTCACCTCCGTAAAAATGAATAAACATGGTTTCCAGCGGCTGCCGGACCTTTTCCCAGCCCATAAGATGATATTTTTCAAGGATACGGATCAGAGGCGTCAGCTCCCCTGTCACGGCCACCGTCACCTGACTGCCGCAGACGTCCTGTACTTCCACCTCTTCCTTCAGAAAACCTACTGCCTCCTGCTCTGAGGAAAAGGTCAGGATGTAGCTCTGTCTTTTCTGCCGGCGAAAAGCTTCCACATCATCAATATTTACAAGATTTCCCCGCCGCAGCAAAGCGATCCGGTCACAGCAGCGCTCCATCTCTTCAAAATCCTTTGATGCCCAGACCACGGACTTTCCTTTTTCCTTCTCTCCCCGTACCAGTTCTGCCAGACAATGACGGGCAGCCTGATCGAGGTCCTCTGCTGGTTCATCCAGAAGCAGTACCTGCGGATCATGGACAAAAGCAGCTGCGATCCCAAGCTTTTTCTTTTCTCCCGGTGAAAGCTTTCCTGTCTTTTTCTCCGGATTCAGTCCCAACCTCTGTGCCGTGCGGATACCCGTTTCCACACTTCTTTTTCCACGGGCAGCCGCCTGAAACCTTAAATACTGAAGTCCTGTCATTTCTTTTGGAAATTCCGGGTGTTCCGGAAGATAACCGATCTGATAAGACAGGCTTTTTACATGATCATGACAGTTCTTTCCATTCACGGAACACCAGCCGTTCCCCGGTGTGCAAAAATCCAGCAGCAACGAAAAAACCGTCGTCTTTCCTGAATTTTCCGGTCCCAGAAGACCGAAAACTTCTCCATCTGTGATTTCGAAAGACAGGCCAAAAACCCCTTCCCCTGTCCCGTAGCTTTTCGTCAGGTTTCTAAAACGAATCATTTTCTATGGTCGTTCCCCTCTTTTGTATCATTTCTCATACTTATCGGGTCAAAAAGTCTTTTGACCTTTTGCCCCTGGCATCATCATTGTATTGGATTCTCTGGCAAATTACAACCCTTTTGCAGGAAAAAACCTCCGGCAAAAAATGCCGGAGGCCCGCTCATGTATTTTTTATTTTGCCTGGATATAACCTTTTGCCTTCAAAGTCTCTGCACAAAGTACAGCTCCACCTGCAGCGCCACGGACGGTGTTGTGGGACAGTCCTACAAATTTCCAGTCATAAACGGTATCTTCTCTTAAACGGCCTACGGAAACTCCCATTCCGTTTTCATAGTTGACATCCAGAGATACCTGCGGACGATTGTCCTCCTCCATGTAACGGATGAACTGCTTCGGAGCGCTTGGAAGATCCAGTTCCTGGGGAACACCTTTAAAGTTTACCAGACGGTCAATGAGTTCCTCTTTGGTCGGTTTCTTTTTGAATTTTACAAATACGGCAGCGGTATGACCGTTCAGTACCGGAACACGGATACACTGGCAGGTGATCACCGGGCTGACTGCCGGAACGATAACGCCATCCTCGATCTTTCCCCAGAGACGGAGCGGCTCTTTCTCACTCTTCTCTTCCTCTCCTGAGATAAAGGGAATGATGTTTCCTTCCATCTCCGGCCAGTCTTTGAAGGTTTTTCCTGCTCCGGAAATTGCCTGATAGGTCGTAGCTACCACTTCATAGGGCTCAAACTCTTTCCATGCAGTCAGAACCGGTGCATAACTCTGGATAGAGCAGTTCGGTTTTACTGCAATGAAGCCTCTGGTCGTTCCCAGACGTTTCTTCTGATGCTCGATGACTTCAAAATGCTCCGGGTTGATCTCCGGAACTACCATGGGAACATCCGGTGTCCAGCGATGTGCGCTGTTATTGGAAACTACAGGAGTCTCTGTCTTTGCATAAGCCTCCTCGATAGCTTTGATCTCCTCCTTGGACATATCTACAGCGGAAAATACGAAATCTACGGTAGAAGCAACCTTCTCTACCTCGTTTACATTCATAACTACCAGATTCCGGACTGCTTCCGGCATCGGCGTATCCATTTTCCAGCGGCCGCCGACTGCTTCTTCATAAGTTTTTCCGGCACTTCTGGGGCTGGCTGCCACAGTAACCACCTCAAACCAGGGATGATTCTCCAGAAGGGAAATAAAACGCTGACCTACCATTCCGGTAGCACCAAGAATACCAACACGTAATTTCTGACTCATTTTTCCAATCTCCTCATTCGTGTGTCGCCTGTCTTTGTATCGCGTACACTTGTTTTTGTATTATGGATGTGATAATATACCATTTTTTGAAAAAAATCAAGCTTTTTATTTTTTTCAGACCTTTTTTTCTTTTCAAGGCTGTTTTTCCTTCCCGGCAATGCTTTTTTCAATCCGGAAAAAGCCTGTTTTTTTGCAAAATTGCTATCCGTATCTGAAGCATAGTTTAGCACATTAACGTGTGCTCAGTCAACCTTCCTGCCAGCTTTTTCCGCCGCAGTTTTCTTCTGCTCCTCCCGTTCTCTCTGCGAAAAGACACAGCCGCAATAATCCTGCCGGTAAAGCCCGTACTCGGCGGAAAGCTCGATGGACCGTTTATAGCCCTCTTTTTTCTTAAAATCTGCAGGCAGCCAGACTGCATTGCACTCCTTTGCGCACTGTTCCCCGATCTCATTGATCTTCGCCGCATTCTTCAGCGGACTGATGGTCAGGGTCGTCGTGAAAAAGTCAAAGCCTCTCTCTGCCGCCAGCCGGGCCGCTTCCTTCAGCCGCAGTGCAAAGCAGGCGAAACACCGTTCACCACCCTCCGGGATCTTCTCCAGCCCCTTCACTGCCTCATAAAACTGCTTCGGCTCATAGGTTCCTTCTATTACATGGATCGGATGACGGGCTGGAAGCTCTTTTGCCAGACGCTTCTGCTCCTCCACCCGCTTCCGGTATTCCTCCTCCGGATAAATATTCGGATTAAAATAAAAAATCGTGATCTCAAAACAGTCCGAAAGATATTCCAGACAGTAACTGCTGCAGGGCGCACAGCAGCTATGAAGAAGCAGAGTCGGAACCTTTTCCTCTTCCTTTGGCAGTTTCTTCAAGACTGCCTCCAGCTCCTTCTGGTAATTTCTTTTTATGTTATTCATTCCTTAATTGTTCCTTTCCTCCAGCACAAGTTGTCTCACATACGCTGCACCATATCCCCGGCATTTTCCCGGAAGTCTGTGATCAGGTGCAGCCCTCCTTCGCGTATTATGATGATGTTGGGGTCAAAAGGTCTTTTGACCCCAACTGATGCCTACGAATTGCTCCGCTGCAAAGCAGCTCCCGCAATTCTATAAACATTCGAAATCCGCTGATTTACTGCGTAAATCGCTACTTTCTCATGTTTGGCGGGTCCCAAGTTCAAAAGCCTTATCATGCAAGCATGAACGGCTTTTTGACCTTTTGACCCTGGCATCATCATATTATACACCAATTCCATAAACTTTCATAGACAGATCTCTTTAACCTTTCATCTCCTTCGGCATAGGATAAATTATACGGGACTTCTTCCCGTAAATCTCTGAAACGGAGGTATCCATGGAGCCGCTTTTAGAATTAAAAAATATATCCCATGCCTACCACACCAAAGGCGGCGAGACCACCGCCCTGTCCAACCTGTCTTTTCCGGTCTTTCCCGGAGAATTTCTCGCCCTCATCGGTCCCAGCGGATGTGGAAAAACAACTATTTTATCCATCATCGCAGGCTTGATCCCGGCGGAATCCGGTGAGGTTCTTTTCAAAGGAAAGCCTATGCCGAAGCAGAACAAAGAGCTCGGCTATATGCTTCAGAAGGATCAGCTTTTTGAATGGCGTTCCATTTACCGGAATGTGACTCTTGGGCTGGAGTTACAGAAGAAAAAAGATCCGGAAAGCCTTTCCCGGGTAAAAAAGATGCTGAAAGAATATGGTCTGGAGCCCTTTGCCAATGCAAGACCTTCAGAGCTTTCCGGCGGCATGCGCCAGAGAGCCGCACTGATCCGCACACTGGCGGTGGATCCGGAGCTTCTTTTACTGGATGAGCCTTTCTCTGCCCTGGATTATCAGACCCGCCTTACCGTCTGTGACGATATCGCTTCCATCATCAAAAAAGAACACAAGACAGCCATTCTTGTCACACACGATCTTTCAGAAGCCATCAGTGTGGCAGACCGGGTCATCGTTTTATCCAGCCGGCCGGCAACGGTACGCCGGATCGTTCCCATAGAAGTTACCATTTCTGACCGGACACCCATGCGTACCCGCAACGCCCCGGAATTCAAAGACTATTTCAATCTCTTATGGAAGGAGCTGAACCGTCATGAATAAAGGATCTTCTCTTCAGGAAGCCTATCTTTCCAGGCTGGAAAAGCAACGCAGAAAAATCATGGCCGCCCGGATTCTTCTGGCGCTGGCCTTTTTTCTTTTGTGGGAAACTGCGGCAGACAAAAGCTGGATCGACAGTTTCTTTTTCAGCAGTCCCTCCCGGCTTGCCCGTCTCTTTCTCTCCATGTGGCGGGACGGCAGCCTCTTTCTCCATGTGGGGATCACTCTGACGGAAACACTGGTAAGCTTCGCTCTGGTCGTCTTTATCGGTCTTGCCGTTTCCCTGCTGCTCTGGCTTTCTGACAGCATTTTCCAGGTGCTGGAGCCCTATCTTGTGATCCTGAACAGCCTGCCAAAATCCGCCCTGGCTCCCCTTCTCATCGTCTGGCTCGGGGCAAATCAGCGTACCATTATTGTTGCCGGGATCTCCGTAGCTATATTTGGAACTATCCTGAATCTTTACACCGGCTTTACAGAAACCAGCCGCGAAAAAATCCGGCTCATCTATACCCTTCACGGCACAAAAAAAGACGCCCTTATAAAAGTCGTCCTTCCTTCTACCGTTCCAATGATCATCAGCATCATGAAAGTCAATATCGGACTCTGCCTCGTCGGCGTCGTCATCGGTGAATTCATCGGTGCCCGAAACGGTCTCGGGTATCTTATCATCTACGGAAGTCAGGTCTTCCAGCTGGATCTCGTGATCCTTTCCATTCTGATCCTCTGCCTTATGGCGATGCTGCTCTACGGAGGAGTTACGGCGGCGGAGAAA